>DUTZ01000227.1 GCA_012841845.1 Actinomycetales bacterium
AGGCCCCCGCCAAGAAGGCCTCGGCCACGAAGGCGGCCGCGAAGAAGGCCCCCGCCAAGAAGGCCTCGGCCGCGAAGACCCCCGCCAAGAAGGCCGCGGCCAAGGCCGCCCGGAAGGCCCGCGCTCTCCGCTGACCTGTGGGCTCAGTAGACGGGGCCGGTGAACTTCTCGCCGGGGCCCTGACCGGGCTCGTCCGGGAAGGCGCTCGCCTCGCGGAACGCGCGCTGCAGGCCCTGCAGCCCGTCGCGCACCACGCCCGCCTGCGGGCCGAGGTACTCGGCGGAGCCGGTGACGAGACCGGCCAGGGCGCCGATGAGCTTGCGGGCCTCGTCGAGGTCGAGGTGCGTGCTGGCGGCGGGGTCGTCGTCGGAGAGCCCGAGCTTCTCCGCGGCGGCGCTCATGAGCACGACGATCGAGCGGGAGATGATCTCCTGGGCCGACACGTCGGCGAGGTCGACGATCTCCACCTCGCGCGCGTCGAGGTGCTCGTCGGTCTGGGGCGCGTCGGCCTGATCGGCGGACGCGGGCTGCTCGCTGGTCATGGCGACCACTGTCCCACGTCGGCCCCGGGATTGTGGTGCCAGGTCGGGGCGGGGGCACGGTTTGGGGGTCGGGGTCATTCCTGGTAAAGTCCAGTATCGACTGTGGGAACCGGCCACCCGGCGGGTTCCGACGTCCAAGAGGAGCCCGATCTCCCACCATCCGACGCCCGCGACGGCAGTTTGATGGTCACCACCCCCGGCGCGGGGCCCGCGAGGATTCGTGGGACGTTCGTCGTCGGCGGGTGAGGAGTGAGAGGCCCCCGGTGTGTCCACCGCGGGGCCTTCTCGGTTCCACCGGCCCCGTCCGGTGGGGTCCGGGGGTCCCTCGAGGGCGGATGCGCGACCGCGCCGGCGGTCGTGCCAGAGCAACCGTGTCTACCGAGGAGGGCCCATCAGCGCCGAAGCACGTATCAACGAACGGATCCGCGTCCCCGAAGTCCGACTCGTCGGGCCCGGTGGAGAGCAGGTGGGGATCGTTCGCGTCGAGGACGCCCTGCGTCTGGCCCTGGAGGCCGACCTGGACCTCGTCGAGGTCGCGCCCAACGCGCGGCCGCCGGTGTGCAAGATCATGGACTACGGCAAGTTCAAGTACGAGTCCGCGCAGAAGGAGCGCGAGGCCCGGAAGAACCAGCAGCAGACCGTGGTCAAGGAGCAGAAGCTCCGGCCGAAGATCGACACGCACGACTACGAGACCAAGAAGGGGAACGTCGTCCGTTTCCTGGAGAAGGGCTCCAAGGTCAAGGTGACGATCATGTTCCGCGGACGTGAGCAGTCCCGGCCCGAGCTCGGGTTCCGGCTGCTGCAGCGCCTCGCGGACGACATCACCGAGTACGGATACGTCGAGACCAGCGCCAAGCAGGACGGTCGGAACATGACCATGGTCGTCGCCCCCCACCGCGGCGCCAAGACCCGCCAGAAGGCGCAGGAGTCGAAGGTCACCGACCAGACCTCCGGGTAGGCCACCGCGGCCGACCGCCGAGAAGAAGACCACGGACGCCGCTGGCGTCCGCTCACCCGAGGCCCCACCGGGCCCCGGGACGAACCATGCGAGGAAGAGGCGATCATGCCGAAGATGAAGACCCACAAGGGCACCGCTAAGCGCTTCCGGAAGACCGGCTCGGGCAAGCTCGTCCGCCAGCAGGCCAACCGTCGCCACATCATGGAGAAGAAGCCCACCAAGCGCACCCGTCGCCTCGACGGCCGCACCGACGTCGCCCCGGCCGACGTGCCCCGCGTCAAGCGGCTCCTCGGGCTCTGAGCCCCCTCCACCCCAGAACGTAGGGTCGCCCGGCGGCCCACCCAGACCAGTAAGGATTGATCAGTGGCACGCGTGAAGAGGGCTGTCAACGCCCAGAAGAAGCGTCGGGTTGTTCTCGAGTCCACCAAGGGCTACCGGGGGCAGCGGTCGCGCCTGTACCGCAAGGCCAAGGAGCAGATGCTCCACTCGATGACCTACAGCTACCGCGACCGTCGCCAGCGCAAGGGCGACTTCCGCAAGCTGTGGATCTCCCGCATCAACGCGGCGGCCCGCGCCAACGACATGACGTACAACCGCTTCGTCCAGGGCCTCAAGCTCGCGGGCGTCGAGGTGGACCGCAAGGTCCTCGCCGACCTCGCCGTGACCGACCCGGCCGCCTTCACGGCGCTCGTCGAGGTCGCGCGCAAGGCGCTGCCGAGCGACGTCAACGCGCCGGCCGCCTGACGCAGGACGCATTGACGCACACCCCGGGACGACCCGCGGATCCGTTCACCGAACGGACCCCGCGGGTCGTCGCCGCTTCCAAGCTCCACCGCGCCGCCGCCCGGCGTAGGGCGGGGCGCTTCCTCGCCGAGGGGACCAACTCGGTGGAGGCCGCGCTCGCCACGGGCGCCGCAGCGGAGCTGTTCTGCACCCAGGACGCGCTCGAGCGGTTCCCGGGCCTCGTCGAGACCGCGCGGGGGGACGGCGTGGCCGTCTCCGTCGTCACCGACCGGGCGGCGCGGTCGCTGAGCGACACCGTCACCCCCACGGGGATCGTCGCCCTGTGCCGCACCGTGGCGCGGGGCCCCGGCAACGATGGCCCCGCGGCGCCGCGTCTCGTCGCCGTGGGTCAGGCGCTCGCCGAGCCCGGCAACGTGGGAACGCTCGTCCGGGTGGCCGACGCGCTCGGCGCCGACGCGGTGTGGCTCACCGAGGGCGCCGCCGACCCCGAGAACCCCAAGGCCGTCCGCGCCTCCGCCGGCAGCCTGTTCCACGTGCCGGTGGTCCGCGGGATCGCCGAGGCCGACCTCGTCGGGCGCGCCCACGACGCCGGCCTGCAGGTGCTCGTGGCGACCGGCGACGGCGAGGTGGACGTCGAACGCGCCGACGAGCTACTCGCCCGGCCCACCGCTTGGGTGTTCGGCAACGAGGCCCACGGCGTGCCCGAGGCACTGTCCGCCGCAGCCGACGCCCGTGTCCGCATCCCGATCCGCGGCCGCGCGGAGAGCCTCAACATCGTCACCGCCGCGTCGATCTGCCTGCACTCCAGCGCGCGGGTCCGGGGCCGTCGTCCGTGACCGCCACCCTCACCGCTCGCGGGGTCGGGGCCACCCGGGGCGCGCGCACGTTGTTCGACGGGCTCGACCTCGTCGTCGCACCCGGCGACGTGTGGGGCCTCACCGGCCCCAACGGCGCCGGCAAGTCCACCCTGCTCCGGGCCCTGGCCGGGGAACCCGACGCCGAGATGTCCGGCGAGATCACCGTGAGCCCGCCCCACGCGACGGTCGGGTTGTTGCGGCAGGAGGTGGAGTGTGACGACGACGAGGACGTCCGCTCGTTCCTGCACCGCGTCACGGGGGTGGCCGACGCGCAGTCCGTGATGGATGCGCTCGCCGAGGAGATGTCGGGCACGACATCGGGCACAGAGGAGGCCGCCGGGGCCTACGGCGACGCCCTCGAACACTGGTTGGCGCTGGGCGGGGGAGACCTCGACGAGCGGATCCCCGCCGTGGCCGCGCGGCTCGGGCTGGCCGCGGAGGCGCTCGAGCTGCCGATGACCGCCCTCTCCGGCGGGCAGGCCGCCCGCGTGAACCTGGCCGCGGTGCTGCTGAGCCGGTACGACGTGCTCCTGCTGGACGAGCCGACCAACGACCTCGACCTGGCCGGCCTCGAGGTGCTCGAGGGGTTCATGCGTGCCGAGCGGCGCCCGATGGTGGTGGTGAGCCACGACCGCGAGTTCCTCGCCCGGTGCGTGACCGGGATGGTCGAGCTCGACGCCGCGCAGCGCCAGATCACGGTGTTCGACGGCGGCTACGAGGCCTTTCTCGCCGAGCGGGAACTGGCCCGGCGGCGCGCCCGCGAGGCCTACGAGGAGTACGCCGGCGAGGTGGACCGCCTCAAGGGGCGGCTGCAGACGCAGAAGACGTGGCTCGACAAGGGCGTGCGGACGGCGATGCGCAAGACCGGCGGCAGGGACCTCGAGCGGGACAAGCACATCCGCCACCGCGCCGGGCAGCGCACGGAGAAGCAGGCCGGCAAGATCGCCCAGACCGAGCGCGCTATGGAGCGGCTCGAGGTGGTGGCCGAGCCCCGCAAGGAGTGGGAGCTGCGGATGGAGATCGCGGCCGCGCCCCGCTCGGGGGCGGTGGTGGCGGTGCTCGACGATGCCGTGGTGCGCCGCGGCGACTTCGCCCTCGGCCCCGTCTCACTGCAGCTCGACGCGGGGGACCGCGTGCTGGTGAGCGGCCGCAACGGCGCGGGCAAGTCCACGCTCCTCGGACTCCTCGTGGGCGACCGCGCCCCGGACTCCGGCCGGGTCACCGTCGGTGCCGGGGTGGAGCCCGGGCGGGTCGACCAGGCGCGGGCGGCCTTCGACGGACCCCGGGCGCTGCTGGACGTGTTCTGCGAGGCCGCCGACCCGGACGGGCTCGACCCCACCGCGGCGCGGACCCTGCTGGCCAAGTACGGGCTCGGCGGCGAGCACGTGGGCCGGGCGTGCGACTCGCTCTCGCCGGGGGAGCGCACCCGGGCGGCGCTGGCGCTGCTCCAGCAGCGGGGCGTCAACCTCCTCGTGCTGGACGAACCCACCAACCACCTCGACCTGCCGGCGATCGAGCAACTCGAGCAGGCGGTGGAGGCCTTCGACGGCACGGTGCTGCTCGTGACCCACGACCGGCGGATGCGCGCGGCCTTCCGGGCCACGCGCGAGTTCGTGGTGGAGGCGGGCGCGGTCCGGGAGGGTCGGCGGTGAGCTGGCGCGGCTATCTCGACCCCGACCGGATCGCCGCCGGGGTACGCGCCGAGCTCGAACGCTCCGCGCATTTCCAGGGCGACTTCGACCTCGGCGCCGCGATCACCGCCTCGGCGCGGGTCGCGGGACTTCTCGTCCCCCGGCTGGAGGAGCTTCGGCTGGCCGCCGGGTTGCCCGCGCGGCCGGCGCTTCTCGCGCGGCGGCGCGCCCGGCTCGCCACCCGGCGCCACCGGGCGAGGCCGGTGCCCACGGACCGGGTCTTCACCTTCTGGAACCGGCCGATCGGCGAGGCGCCGCCACTGGTCCAGGCCTGCGTCGAGCAGTTGTTGCGCGTGTACCCGCACGCGCGCGTCCTCGACGGCGACGCGGCCCGTGACCTCGTGGAGATCCCCGACCGGGTGGCCTCGCTGCTCGAGGACTCCCGTCCCGCCCACTTCACCGACTACGTGCGCACGCGGCTGCTCGAGGAGCACGGCGGCCTGTGGATCGACGCCACGGCCTGGGTGGACCGCGACCTGACGGGGATGCTGCGGCCCCGGCTCGCCGGCGGCACGCTCTTCCCGCGGTGGACCCGGGCGTACATCGCCAACTGGTTCATCGCGTCCCTGCCGCACACGCCGATCATCTCGCTGCAACGGCTCGCCCTGGAGACGTGGTGGGAGCACAACGACGACCTGCCGGACTACTTCCTCTACCACCGCGTCTTCGAGGTGCTCCGGGCGATCGTCCCCGAGTTCCGCGGCCAGTGGGATGCGGTGCCGACGCTCTCCGCGACCTCGTGCTCCCTGCTGCAGATGGAGATGATGGCCCCGTACCACCCGGTGGTCGTGGACGGGATCCTCGAGATCTCGCCGTTGCAGAAGCTCAGCTACAAGTACGACACCGTTCCCGAGGGCTCGGTGCTCGAGCGTCTGCTGGCCGGGGAACTGCACGGTCGACGGTGAGTCGGCCGGGCGCGAGCCGTGCCGCGGACGCCCTTCCTCCGGGGAATCACCCGGAAGGACGTCGACTAGGCTGGTCGCCGTGACTGAGGGCAGCGGGCAGAACGACGTGCAGATCGACGAGGCCTCCCTGGCGGGCTACGCCGAGGCCGCCGAGCGGGCATTCGCGGATGCCGACGACCTCGACCAGCTCGCCGCCGCCAAGACCGCGCACATGGGCGACCGCAGCCCGATCGCGCTCGGGCGCCGCGCCCTCGGCTCGCTGCCCAAGGAGCAGAAGGCGTCCGCGGGCAAGGCGGTCAACGTGGCCCGCGGCCGGGTCCAGCAGGCCTACGACGCCCGGCTGGCCGAGCTACAGGCGGCCCGCGACGCCGCCGTGCTCGTCGCCGAGACCATGGACCTCACCGTGCCGTCGGGTCGCGCCCCCCGCGGCGCGCAGCACCCCATCACGATCATCACCGAGCAGGTGGCGGACGTGTTCGTGGGCATGGGCTGGGAGATCGAGGAGGGCCCGGAGGTCGAGGCCGAGCACTACAACTTCGACGCCCTGAACTTCCTGCCCGACCACCCCGCGCGCACCCTGCAGGACACCTTCCACGTGGCGCCCGACGGCAGCCGCCAG
>DUTZ01000228.1 GCA_012841845.1 Actinomycetales bacterium
GACCCCGCGATCGCGGGGTCGACCGCACAGCGGTACGTCAGCGCACGATGACCATGGCGGTCCGCAGGGTGCGCTCGCCCATGCGGTACCCCTTGCGCAGGACGGTGCCGAGGACGGGCTCGCCGCCGTCGGACTCGTCCTGCACGGCCTCGTGCACGTTCGGGTCGAAGGGGTCGCCCTCCTCGCCGAACGCCTCGACGCCCTGCGACGCCAGGAGCGCCGTCATCTTGTCGGCAAAGGCCCTGAGCGGGCCCTCCTCGAGGTCGCCGTGGGCGCGGGCGCGGTCGAGGTCGTCGACCACCGCCAGCAGCTCCGTGAGCACGCCCGCCCGGGCCGCCTCGATGCCGGCTGTCCGCTCGCGGTCCATCCGGCGCCGGTAGTTGGCGAACTCCGCCGAGACCCGCTGCAGGTCCGCGGTCCGCTCGTCGAGCTGCGCCTGCAGCTCGGCGTGCGGGTCCGCCTCCGTGGAGGTCTCGATGGGTTCCTCGCCGCCGTCGTCGGCCGCGGTGCCGTCGTTGATCACCGGTCCGTGACCACCGTCGGTGTCGCCCTCGACTCCGCCGGCCTGCTCCTCGACCCGCTGGGCCTCGGCCACGTCCTCGGCGTCGCCGCCGGCCCAGGCCGCCTTGTCCGTCTCCGGACCGTCAGCGTGCTCGGTCACTGGACCTCACCCTTCCTGGTCTCGTCGTCGGCCGCAGCGTCCTCGACCTCGTCGGTCTCGACGTCGGACTCGCCGCGGGCGACGGCGTCCGCCTCCGGCGCGACCGGATCATCCTGGACGAACTCGGCGTCGACCGACTCCTCGTCCGTGTTCTCCGGGGCGCCGGGGTCGGGCGTGCCGTCGGGGCGGGTCACTTGGACTCACCCTTGTTCTCGTCCTCGTCCACGACCTCGGCGTCCACGACGTCGTCGTCCTGGCCGGTGGCGGCACCCTCGGCGCCCTCGCCGGCGGCGGCACCCTCGGCCGCGGAGGCCTCGTAGATGGCCTGGCCGACAGCCTGCGCCTCGGTGTTGACCTTCTCGACGGCGGCCTTGATGGCCTCGACGTCCGAGCCCTCGAGCGCGGTCTTGGCCTCGGCGATCGCGGCCTCGAGCGACTCCTTCTTGTCGGCCGGGACCTTGTCGGAGTTCTCCGAGACGAACTTCTCCGTCTGGTAGATCGTGGACTCGGCCTGGTTGCGGGTGTCGGCCTCCTCGCGACGCTTGGCGTCCTCGGCGGCGTGCTCCTCCGCGTCCTTGATCATCTGGTCGATCTCCTCCTTGGACAGGCCGGAGCCGTCCTGGATGATGATCGTGTTCTCCTTACCGGTGCCCTTGTCCTTGGCCGTGACGTGGACGATGCCGTTGGCGTCGATGTCGAAGGTGACCTCGATCTGCGGCACGCCGCGGGGCGCGGGGGCGATGCCGGCGAGTTCGAACGAGCCGAGCAGCTTGTTCTGCGCCGCCATCTCGCGTTCACCCTGGAAGACCTGGATCTGCACCGACGGCTGGTTGTCGTCCGCCGTGGTGAAGGTCTCCGACCGCTTGGTCGGGATGGTGGTGTTGCGCTCGATGAGCTTGGTCATGACGCCGCCCTTGGTCTCGATGCCCAGCGAGAGCGGGGTCACGTCGAGCAGCAGTACGTCCTTGACCTCGCCGCGGAGCACGCCGGCCTGCAGCGCGGCACCCACGGCCACGACCTCGTCCGGGTTGACGCCCTTGTTGGGCTCCTTGCCGCCGGTGAGCTCCTTGACCAGCTCGGTGACGGCGGGCATGCGGGTCGAGCCGCCGACCAGCACGACGTGGTCGATCGACGACACCGCGATCCCGGCGTCCTTGATGACGGCCTGGAACGGCTGACGGCAGCGGTCGAGCAGGTCCTGCGTGATCCGCTGGAACTCGGCGCGCGAGAGCGTCTCGTCGAGGAAGAGCGGGTTCTTGTCGGCGTCCACCGTGATGTACGGCAGGTTGATCGACGTGGACTGACCGCTCGACAGCTCGATCTTGGCCTTCTCGGCCGCCTCGCGCAGCCGCTGCATCGCCATCTTGTCCTTGGTCAGGTCGATGCCGTTCTGCGCCTTGAACTTCTCCACGAGCCAGTCCACGACGCGCTGGTCCCAGTCGTCGCCGCCGAGCTCGTTGTCGCCCGACGTGGCGCGGACCTCCACGACGCCGTCGCCGATGTCGAGCAGCGAGACGTCGAACGTGCCGCCACCCAGGTCGAAGACGAGGATGGTCTGCTCCTTGTCGCCCTTGTCCAGGCCGTACGCGAGCGCGGCGGCGGTGGGCTCGTTGACGATGCGGAGCACGTTGAGGCCCGCGATCTGGCCGGCGTCCTTGGTGGCCTGGCGCTGCGCGTCGTTGAAGTAGGCGGGGACGGTGACGACGGCGTCGGTCACGTCCTCACCGAGGTACGCCTCGGCGTCGCGCTTGAGCTTCTGGAGCGTGCGCGCGCTGATCTCCTGCGGGGTGTAGTTCTTGTCGTCGATCGTGTCCGACTTCCAGTCGGTGCCGATGTGGCGCTTGACCGAGCGGATGGTGCGGTCGACGTTGGTGACGGCCTGGTTCTTGGCCGGCTGACCCACGAGGACCTCGCCGTTCTTGGCGAAGGCGACGACCGACGGGGTCGTGCGCGACCCCTCGGCGTTGGCGATGACGTTGGCCTCGCCGCCCTCGAGGACGGCGACGCACGAGTTGGTGGTGCCGAGGTCGATCCCGACTGCACGTCCCATGGTGATCTCCTTTGCTACAGCTGACATGGTCTGACAGGGTTTGGTTCAGCGGACCCGACTCAAGGGCCCGGACCGTTGACACCAGAGTGCCCTCCCGGTCGGACATCGTCAACCGAAGTTGAGTCGCATACGCTGAGGTTTGACGCTCCGTATAACTATGCGCAGCGCCGGGACATTCCCGGGGTGGCGTAGATCACAGGTCAGATTGCGTGCGCGCCACTCAACCCGGCTTCCCCGCCGGCGATCCCGACCCCACCCAAATCGGCGACTCCGCTGCCGGATCGGCTACCCCTGTGAGGGTCGCCGGTCCGGCAGCGGAGTCGCCGATTTCGGGAATGTGGGGATGCGGCCAGCGGCCAGCGGCCAGGGTCAGATGACGCCCTGGGCGAGCATCGCGTCGGCGACCTTGCGGAAGCCGGCGATGTTGGCGCCCGCGACGAGGTCGCCGGGCATGCCGTACTCCTCGGCGGTCGAGGCGGCGGTGGCGTGGATGTTGGTCATGATGCGGTCGAGCTCGGAGTCGACGCGCTCGAAGTCCCACTGCAGGCGGCCGGCGTTCTGCCGCATCTCCAGGCCCGAGGTGGCCACGCCGCCGGCGTTGGCGGCCTTGGCGGGGCCGAAGAGCACGCCCTGCTCCTGGAAGACGTGGACGGCCTCCTCGGTGCACGGCATGTTGGCGCCCTCGGCGACCACGCGGCAGCCGTTCTCGGCGAGCGTGCGCGCGGCGTCGCCGTCGAGCTCGTTCTGGGTGGCGCAGGGCAGCGCGATGTCGCAGTCGATGTCCCACACCGACCCGGAGTCCACGAACTCGGCGGAGCTGCGGTCGGAGGCGTAGGCGGAGAGCCGCTCGCGGCGGACCTCCTTGACGTCGCAGAGCAGGTCCAGGTCCAGGCCCTCCTCGTCCACGACGTAGCCCGAGCTGTCGGAGCAGCCCACGACGGTGGCGCCGAGCTGGGAGGCCTTCTTGGCGGCGTAGATGGCCACGTTGCCCGAGCCGGAGACCACGACCCGCGAGCCCTCGAGGCTGTAGTCGGTCTCGCGGAGCATCTCGCGGACGAAGTAGACGAGGCCGTAGCCGGTGGCCTCGGTGCGGGCCCAGGAGCCGCCGTAGCCGATGCCCTTGCCGGTGAGCACGCCGGACTCGAAGCGGCCGGTGATCTTGCGGTACTGGCCGAACATGTAGCCGATCTCGCGGCCACCCACGCCGATGTCGCCCGCGGGCACGTCCGTGTACTCGCCGATGTGGTGGGCCAGCTCGGCCATGAACGACTGGCAGAAGCGCATGACCTCGTTGTCGCTGCGCCCGTGCGGGTCGAAGTCGGACCCGCCCTTGCCGCCGCCCAGCTCGAGGCCGGTGAGGGCGTTCTTGAAGACCTGCTCGAAGCCGAGGAACTTGAGCGTGTCCTCGTCGACCGTCTTGTGGAAGCGCAGCCCGCCCTTGTAGGGGCCCAGGGCCGAGTTGAACTGCACGCGGAAACCGCGCTGGACGTGGATCTTGCCGGAGTCGTCCACCCACGGCACGCGGAAGGAGATGACGCGCTCCGGCTCCACCATGCGCTCGAGGATCGCGCCCTCGACGTACTCGGGGTGCTGCTTGACCACCGGGGCCAGCGACTCGAGGACCTCGTGGGCGGCCTGCCGGAAGAGATGCTGTCCGGGGTTGCGTCGCTCCACCGTCGCGAGGGCGGCGTGCAGGGCGGCGTCGGCGTCGGACATGGGACCTCCGGTCTAGGGGCAAACTGGGCAGTGGTGTCGTTGCCGAGAGGTGAGCCTATCGGCTGGGACCCGAAATCTCCGACTCAGGCTGGTCTCAGGCCGACGGGCCCCGCACCACCGAGCGTGTCCGGGGCGTCCCACCAAGCACTATTCTGGTGCCCTGACCGGCGAATCGCTCGGCCTCCCCCGTTCGCACTCCCCCGAGGACCCCCGTTGACCCGTCACGCCCGCCTGCCCTTCCGGGGTGCCGCAACGCTTCTCGTCGTGGCCCTGGCCGTCGCCGTTCCCGCCGCCCACGCCGATCCGCGGCCCGGGCCGCCGCCCGAGGCCACCGAGCACACCACGCTCGAGGGCGCGCTCGGCGCCGTCGGCATGGACCGGGCGACCTTCGAGACCCAGGCCGAGACCGCCGACCGGCTGTCCGCCGCGGCCGAGGAGTACGCGGCGCGCTACCCGGAGGCGTTCGCCGGGGTCCGCGTGGTGGGTGCGCGCGGCCAGGTGGGGGTGATCCCGGGCGCCGACGACGAGGACGCGCTCACTTCCGACGCCCGCTCCCGCGGCTTCTCCACCTTCGCCGCCCCCGTCCCGGCGCGGTCGCTGGACCAGACGGCGGAGCGCGTGCAGTCCTGGACCGACTCGCTTCCACCCGAGCAGCGCGAGGAGGTCGCCGTCACCGAGGTGGACCCGGCGACCGGCGACGTCACCGTCGTCGTCACCGACTCCGACCGGGCCCCGGCCCCGCCCGCCGACCTGGGCGCCGACGTGCGCCGCGGCACGTTCCACAAGGCGCAGAGCCTGGGGTCGGGCGGCGGCGCCGCCA
>DUTZ01000229.1 GCA_012841845.1 Actinomycetales bacterium
GGAGTGCTCGTGGACGCCATCCGCGTGAGCGCGGGCGACGACCGCGCGGCCCTGCGCACGCGCCTGCTCGAGCTCCTCGACGCGCTGCCGGGCGACGATCCCCGGGTGCTCGCCGCCCGTCGGGATCTCGCGAGCGCTCTGTACTGAGCCTTCTGGGCCGCGGGGAGGCTCCGCCGCGGCGGCACGGCGACAGCCCGCCCCGGAGCGGCCCCACCTCGGTACCCGCCCCGCTCCGGACGCCGGCTCGGCGAAGCCGGTCGTAGCCGACTCAGCGCGGGCGGGCTCCGGTCCGGAGGGCCGGCGGTCGTCGGGTCAGCGGGTGTGGCGGAGCCAGACGCAGGCGCGCGGCCCCACGGTGATCGCCGCGGAGTGCGGGCGACCGTGCCACGGGGTGTCCTCCGCGTGGACACCGCCCATGTTGCCCGAGCCCGAGCCCTCGTAGAACTCGGAGTCGGTGTTGAGGATCTCCTCCCAGAACCCGCTCTCGGGCAGGCCCACGCGGTAGTCGCTCAGGGCGGAGCCGGAGAAGTTGACCACGCAGACCACGCTGTTGCCGGAGTGGTCGGTGCGCAGGAACGACAGTGCGCTGTGGGCGGAGTCGTTGGCGTCGATCCAGGAGAAGCCGGCCGGGTCGTCGTCGAGGGCCCACAGCGCGGGGTTCTCGGCGTAGCGCGCGTTCATGTCGCGCACCGAGGCGAGGATGCCGCGGTGGTACTCGCCCTCCCAGCCCTCGAGGTCGGACCAGGTGACGCCCTCCTCCTCGTTCCACTCGCCGGTCTGGCCGAACTCCAGGCCCTGGAAGAGCAGCTTCTTGCCGGGGTGCGCCCACATGTAGGCGTAGAGGCCGCGCAGGCCGGCGGCGCGCTCCCACGAGGAGCCGGGCATGCGCTGCCACATGGAGCCCTTGCCGTGCACCACCTCGTCGTGGCTCAGCGGGAGGACGAACCGCTCGCTCCACGCGTACATCATCGAGAAGGTGATCTCGTTGTGGTGGTAGCTGCGGTAGATGGGGTCGAGCCCCACGAAGCGCAGGGTGTCGTTCATCCACCCCATGTTCCACTTCATGGAGAAGCCGAGGCCGCCGGAGGACGTGGGCGCGGTGACCCCGCCCCACGACGTGGACTCCTCGGCCACGGTGAGGAAGCCGGGGTGGTCGCGCTGCACGGTGGCGTTGACCTCCTGGAGGAACGAGATCGCCTCGAGGTTCTCCCGGCCGCCGTAGCGGTTGGGGATCCACTGGCCGGCCTCGCGGGAGTAGTCCAGGTAGAGCATCGAGGCCACGGCGTCCACGCGCAGGCCGTCCACGTGGAACTCCTCGGCCCAGTACAGGGCGTTGGCCACGAGGAAGTTGCGGACCTCGTGCCGACCGAAGTCGAAGACGTAGGTGCCCCAGTCGGGCTGCTCGCCGCGGCGCGGGTCCGGGTGTTCGTAGAGGGCGGTGCCGTCGAAGCGGCCGAGCGACCACTCGTCCTTGGGGAAGTGCGCGGGCACCCAGTCCACGAGCACGCCGATGCCGTGGGAGTGGAGGTGGTCGATCACGTAGCGCAGGTCGTCGGGCGAGCCGAAGCGGCTGGTGGGCGCGTAGTACGAGGACACCTGGTAGCCCCAGGAGCCGCCGAACGGGTGCTCGGCGACGGGCATGAGCTCGACGTGGGTGAACCCGTTCTCCACGACGTGCTCGGCCAGCTGGTGCGCGAACTCGCGGTACCCCAGACCCGGCCGCCAGGAGCCGACGTGCACCTCGAGGACGGTCATGGGGGACCGGGAGTGGTCGCGGGTCGCCCGGGCGGTCATCCACTCGTCGTCGTTCCACTCGTACCCGGACGTGAACACCCGCGAGCCGGTCGCGGGCGGCACCTCGGTGGCCACCGCGAGCGGGTCGGCGTGGTCCACGGTGCGGCCGTCGGCGCCGCGGACGCAGTACTTGTAGGTGGCGCCGTCCTCGACGCCGGGGACGAACAGTTCCCACACGCCGGAGGAACCGATGCTGCGCATGGGCAGGGCGGTGGGGTTCCAACCGCAGAAGTCGCCCACCACGGAGATGCCGCGGGCGTTGGGGGCCCACACGGCGAACGAGGTGCCGGTGACCGGGCCGCTCGGGGTGTCGTAGGTCCGCACGTGCGCGCCGAGCACGGTCCACAGCCGCTCGTGGCGGCCCTCCCCGATGAGGTGGAGGTCGACCTCGCCGAGGGTGGGCAGGAAGCGGTAACCGTCGGCGACGGTCCGGGAGTGCCCGTCGGGGTAGGCCGCGCGGTAGCGGTAGTCGGGGACGTCGGCGTCCGGGAGCTCGGCGTGGAACAGCCCGTCGCCGAGCGGCTCCATCGGCACGGTCCGGTCGCCCAGGTCGATCTCCACGGTCACGGCGCCCGGCTGCATGGTGCGCACCACCGAGCCGGCGCCGGCGCGGTGCGCGCCGTAGAGGGAGTGGGGGTCGTGGTGGGTCCCGGAGCGCAGCCGCCCCAGGTCCTCGGCAGAGAGCTCGACGGGGGAGGGTGACGACGACGAGGACGCGATCGCCTGACGGTCCGCCGGCGCGGCGGCCGCCTCCTCGGGGGTGCGCCAGACCGCGTCGGGGTCGACGGCCGGGGTGCTCACCCGCGCCGAGGCGAGGTCCTTCTCGGCCGTGCCGGCCTCGAGCGTCGTGCCGAGCTCGGCGGCCTTCCCGACCTTGGTCGCCTTGCCGCCCTTTTTGCCGGCCTTGTCCGACTTACCGGCCCTGGCCGCCTTGTCGCCCTTGGCCTTCGTGCCGGACGGCGTGACCGACCCGGAGGCGTCGTGGGCGTCGCGATCCTTCTTGTGGTGCTTTCCCATGAGTGTCAGCCTCACTCCACGATGTGCGTACGGTAGGTCAGTTCGACCCTACGTGCTTCGTCGCACGGCGGGACCACCACGATGTGCGCGACCGCCGACCACGGCTCGAGGCGCACGTAGTTGCGGCGGCCCCAGTGGAACTCGCCGCCGGAGACCTCGTCGTGGACGCTGAACTGCGCGTCGTCGTCGTAGCCGAGCGCCGCCATGTCGAGCGTGAGGGTGCCCTCCTGGGCGCCGTGGGAGTCGAGGGTGACCACGGCGAGGACGCAGTCGCCCGTGGCCGGGTCGATCTTGGAGAACGCGATGATCCGGTCGTTGTCGACCTCGTGGAACCGCAGCGTGCGGAGCTGCTGGAGGGCCGGGTGCGCGCGGCGGATGCGGTTGAGGTCCCGCAGCCACGGGGCGAGGGACTGCCCGGCGGCCTCCGCGCCCGCGAAGTCGCGGGGGCGCAGTTCGTACTTCTCGGAGTCGAGGTACTCCTCGCTGCCCTCGGCGACGGGCTCCCACTCGTAGAGCTCGAAGCCGGAGTACACGCCCCACGCCGGGGAGAGCGTGGCGGCCAGCGCCGCGCGGATGGCGAACATCGCGGGGCCGCCGCGCTGCAGCGACTCGTGGAGGATGTCCGGGGTGTTGGTGAACATGTTGGGCCGGCACTCGTCCACGTGGGCGAGGAACTGCTCGCAGAACTCCACGAGCTCGGCCTTGGTGGTCTTCCACGTGAAGTAGGTGTACGACTGCGAGAAGCCCCGCTTGGCCAGGCCGAACAGGCGGGCGGGCCGGGTGAAGGCCTCGGAGAGGAACAGCACGTCCGGTTCGGTGCGCTTGACCTCGCCGATGAGCCGGTGCCAGAAGTCGCCCGGCTTGGTGTGGGGGTTGTCCACCCGGAAGATCCGGACGCCGAGCCCGGTCCACAGGCGGACGACGCGCAGGACCTCGGCGTAGAGGCCCTCCGGGTCGAGGTCGAAGTTGAGCGGGTAGATGTCCTGGTACTTCTTGGGCGGGTTCTCCGCGTAGGCGATGTGCCCGTCCGGCAGGACCGTGAACCACTCGGGGTGGGCCTGCGCCCACGGGTGGTCCGGCGCGCACTGCAGCGCCAGGTCCAGGGCGATCTCGACGCCGCGGTCGGCCGAGTACTCCACGAGGTCGCGGAAGTCCTCGATCGTGCCCAGCGCGGGGTGGACCGCGTCGTGGCCGCCGTCGGCGGAGCCGATCGCCCACGGCGAGCCGACGTCGTGCGGCTCCGGGGTGAGCGTGTTGTTGCGGCCCTTGCGGTTGACCTCGCCGATGGGGTGGATCGGCGGCAGGTAGACCACGTCGAAGCCCATGTCGGCGGCGTGGTCGATGAGCGTGCGCGAGGTCGCGAAGGTCCCGTGCACGGGCCGGCCCTGCTCGTCCCAGCCGCCGGTGGAGCGGGGGAAGAACTCGTACCACGAGCTGAACTGGGCTTCGCGGCGGTCCACCCACACGCGGTGGGTCTGGCCCACGGTGACCAGGTCGCGGACCGGGCGGGCGGCCATCGCGGCCGTCACCTCGGGGGAGAGGGCGACCGCGGTGCGCGCGTGGGCGTCGCCGCCACCCCGCAGCGCGGCGGCC
>DUTZ01000230.1 GCA_012841845.1 Actinomycetales bacterium
CCGCGGCATCACGGGCACGGGAGGCGGGGGTGGAAAAGCGTGCCATGACCTCGGGGTTCTTCTGGAGTGCGCGGGGGCGTCGTTCGCGGGCGGCTAGAGCCTACCCGGCCGGTGTCGCGCGCAGGCCCGCCACGGGGGGCGTCGACGCGCGGGACCTCAGCTCGGGTTGCCCATCACGAGGGAGTCGTCGCCTCGGACGCACGCCATGGTGCTGGTCGCGGAGCTCGCCCCGCTGCCCGTGTTGACCCCGCAGACCCAGCCGTCGAACTCGACTCCGCGGACGGAGGCCGCCTCGGCCTCCACGAAGTAGGTCTCGGCGACGGCCAGGGCCTGCTCGCACGTCAGAGTCCCGGTGCCGACGAAGACCGGGGGACCGACGGTCGTCTGGCCGCAGGCGTGGCTCGCGGGCACGGGGTAGAGGTCGGTCGGCCCACCGGCGTGCGGGCCCGACGGGAGGGTATCGAGCGGGTCGTCGTCGCGATATCTATCGTTCGTACGACACGGGCCGGCCACCGCCGGCCCACCCGCTCCCCCGGCCCGGTCAGGCGTCGCGGCGCAGCGTGAGCACCAGGCCGATCGCCCACAGGGCCACGCAGACCACGGCGAACCACAGCAGGGCGGTTCCCGGCCCCCACGTGATGGAGCCCTTGGCGAAGTCGCCCTGGACCCAGTAGTCGGCGTTGGCGAACGGCATCCACCCCGCGAGCGTGTCACCGATCCGCGGGATGAGGCCCACGAGCCCCTCGAGGGCGAGGGTCCACACGAGGAACAGCGAGATGGTGCCGGCGGCGTTGCGCATGATGTACGCCAGCCCGATCACCGCGACCGTGCCGAGCGCGGCCTGGACGGTGAGGCGCCACAGGAAGGTCAGCCCGTCGCCGGAGAACGGCGTCCAGGACTCGTTGCCGGACAGGGCCCCGGCCACGAGGAGCGCGAGGATCACCGACACCGCGGTGACGGCGGCGGAGAGCACCGCCAGCAGCGCCGTCTTGACCGCGACCACCGGCCACCGCTTGGGCACGGCGAGGAACGTGGCCTTGAGGGTGTGGTAGCGGTACTCGCCGGTCACGGCGACGATCGCCGCGATCCACGAGAGGAACAGGGTGAAGGCGCCCACGCCGATGAGGGCGAACAGCGGGTCGCTCCCGCCGCCGGGGGCGTCGACCGCCACCTCGCCGTTCGTGGCGGTGGTGCCCGTGGCCGCCTGCTCGAACTGGCCGATGAGCGCGGCGAGGCCCACGCCGAGCACGATCGCCAGTCCGTAGAGCCAGTAGGCGCTCTTGGTGGAGGTGAGCTTGATCCACTCGGACCGCAGCAGCGTCATCGGGTGGCCTCCTGACCGTGGTACTCGACGTCGTCTCCGGTGAGCGACATGAACGCCTCCTCGAGCGACGCGCGCTTCTCGTGGAGCTCGTGGACCGTCACGCCGAGGCTCGCGGCGAAGTCGCCCACCCAGGTCGCCGTGGTGCCGGGCAGGTGGAACACGCCGGCGGCGGTGTCGTAGGTCGCCTCGATACCCTCCTCCTGCGCGGCGACGGCGAACTCCCGCTGGTGGGGGGTGCGGAAGATCACCGTGGCGGCGCCCCGCGAGAGGAAGTCGTCCACGGAGGTCTCGGCGCGGAGCCGGCCGCGGCCGATCACCACGAGGTCCTGCGCCGTCTGCGACATCTCCGAGAGCAGGTGGCTCGAGACGAGCACGGTGCGTCCCTCGGCGGCCCGGGCGTGCATGAACTGGCGGATCCACACGATCCCCTCCGGGTCCAGGCCGTTGACGGGCTCGTCGAAGAGCAGGACCTCGGGGTCGCCGAGCATGGCGGCCGCCAGGCCGAGGCGCTGACGCATGCCGAGGGAGTAGCCGCCGACCTTCCGGCCCGCGACGTCGGACAGGCCCACGAGCCCCAGCATCTCGTCCACGCGGGTCGCGGGGATCCCGCCGGCCGCCGCGAGCATCCTGAGGTGCGCGTGCGCCGAGCGGTTCGCGTGCGTCCACGAGGCGTCGAGCAGGCAGCCGACCGTGCGCATGGGGTCGTCGAGCCGGTCGTAGGGCACGCCGTTGACCAGCGCCTCGCCCGACGTGGGGCGGTCCAGGCCCACGATCATCCGCATCGTGGTGGACTTGCCGGCACCGTTGGGCCCGAGGAAACCGGTGACGACGCCGGGCCGCACCGAGAAGGTGAGGTCGTCGACGGCGGTGGCCGCGCCGTAGCGTTTGGTCAGGTTGCGCACCTCGATCATGCGCTCCAGTGTGCCTGGCGGACCGCCCGGGCAGGGACGCCCACCCCGAATGGCCGCCATCTGACGCCGCCGGCCCGGTCCGCCTACCCTCGGGGCCATGGATGCCGCCACGCCCGATCCCGACCGCGATCTGCCCGCCCTGCGCGCCTCGGACACCGAGCGGCACGCCACCGCCGAGATCCTGCGGCACGCCTACTCGGAGGGGCGGCTCACCCTCGACGAATTCGACGAGCGCACGTCGCGGGCATACGAGGCCCGCTTCCGCTCCGACCTCGCCGGACTCACGCGCGACCTCGTCCCAGCGGGCCACGAACCGCCGGCCCCGCCCGCGCACGCGAGCGCGCACGGTGCCGCCCCGGCCCGGCGCGTGACCGGCGGTTCGGGACCGTCGGTCTCCCTCGCCGTCATGGGCGGCAGCGAGCGGGCCGGCACGTGGACCGTCCCGGAGACCCACACGGTCTTCGCGCTCATGGGCGGGGTCGAGTTGGACTTACGCCAGGCGTCGCTGCAGGCGGACCGCACCACCATCGTCGTCATCACGATCATGGGCGGCGTGGAGGTCCTGGTGCCGGACGACGTGCAGATCGAGGTGGACGGCGTGGGCCTCATGGGCGGGTTCGGCGAGGACCGGGGCCCGTGGAAGGCCGACCCGCGGCCCGTCCGCCAGGCCCCGCCCGGGGCGCCGACGATCCGCGTCACCGGACTGGCGCTGATGGGCGGCGTCGGCGTGCGGCGGGTGCCGCGGTAGCGGCGGTCAGTCGATCGGCGGACTCGAGGCCTGCGCCCAGAAACGCTTGGGGATCCGGCCGGCGCGGCGCGCGGCGTAC
>DUTZ01000231.1 GCA_012841845.1 Actinomycetales bacterium
AGCAGGGGCAGCGCCATGCGCGCCACGTCCCACGGCCGGGTGGTGATGGCCTCGCCCTGGAACGCGAAGAGGACGACGACGGTGAAGAGCAGGCCGTAGAGCGCCCACGGGCCGATCCTCGGCAGGAAGGTCTCCTCGTACCACTGCCGGCCGCGCGCGCGTTCCCCGACGTGCCGCGTGAGGAAGCCTGCGACCAGCGGCACCCCCAGGAACACGATCACGCTGAGCGCGATGGCGCCCACGGAGAACTCGGCGCTCGTGGTCTCCAGCCCGAGCCAGGACGGCAGCGCCTGGAGGTAGAACCAGCCCAGGCCGGCGTAGGCGATCACCTGGAACACCGAGTTGATGGCCACGAGGACGGCCGCCGCCTCCCTGTCCCCGCACGCGAGGTCGTTCCACACGAAGACCATGGCGATGCAGCGCGCGAGCCCCACCACGATGAGGCCGGTCCGGTACTCGGGCAGGTCGGGCAGCATGAGCCACGCGAGCGCGAACATGAGAGCCGGGCCGACGAGCCAGTTGAGCACCAGCGACATGACGAGGAGCTTCCGGTCCCCGGTGACGCGGTCGGTCTCGTCGTACCGGACCTTGGCCAGGACCGGGTACATCATCACGAGCAGTCCCAGCGCGATGGGCAGGGAGACGTCGGCGACCTTGACCGAGTCGAGCGCGTCGGCGACGCCGGGCACGAGGCGGCCGATGAGCAGCCCCGCCGCCATCGCCACGAGGATCCAGACGGCGAGGTAGCGGTCGAGGAAGGACATCTTCTGCGCGACGGGTTCGGTCGCCCGCGCGGTGGTGTGGGTGCTCACGGCATGACGGTAGGCCCTTGTATCGACATTGGTCAATATGTGGTGACGACGAGGGGTACCCGCCGCGTACGCTGGGCGCATGACCGCGCTCGACCCCTCCTGCTGCATCGCCGGCGCCCACGGACCCCTGGGGCGCGCCGAGGCGGAGGCTGCGGCGGCGCGGTTCAAGGCCCTGGCCGACCCGATGCGCCTGCGCCTGCTCTCCCACATCGCCGCGGCGGACTGCCACGACGTGTGCGTGTGCACGCTCACCGAGCCGCTGGGGATCAGTCAGCCCACGGTGAGTCATCACATGAAGAAACTCGTCGAGGCCGGCCTCGTCACCCGCGAGCAGCGCGGCCGGATGGCGCACTACAGCATCGTGCCGGAGGCGTTCGAGGAGATCCGCGCGATCGTCGACGTCCGACCCACCTGATACCCCGACGGGCATTTCAGAATGTGAGACAATGGAGGTCAGCGGCCGATTTCGACCCAGGAAGGTGATCATCATGGCCCGCTCCACCCAGCTCCTCAAGAGCAAGGACACCTACTCGCGAGAGGCGCTCGCCGACCTCCTCGCCACCCTCGCCGAGAAGATCCGCGCCGGCACCGTGACGTTCGACCAGGCCGGCACCAGCCTGGAGATCCCGATCCCGGAGTCGCTCCGCGTGGACATCGAGATCTCCGACGCCCCCAAGCGCGTCGGCACCAAGCGTGAGATCGAGATCGAGATGTGGTGGCTCGAGGGCGCAGAGGGCGAACTCGCCCCCACCGGCGGCGTGACGATCAGCTAGCGCCGGTGGCGTTGAGCCGCCCCGAGAGCCGCTCGAGCCGCTCCTGGCTCGCGCCGTCGAGCCCGACCACCGTCAGCGTCTTCCCCTTGGCGGCGTACTTGTGCTGCACGGCGTCGAGCGTGGCCACGGTGGAGGCATCCCAGATGTCGGCCCCGGAGAGGTCCAGCACGACGTGTTCCGGGTCGCCGGCGTAGTCGAACTGGTACACGAGGTCGTTGCTCGAGGCCCAGAACAGCTCGCCGCGGACCCGGTAGGTGCGCGTGTCCACCGACCCGTCGTGGTTGGTGTCGAGCTCGGCGACCTTCTCGATGGTCGTCATGTGCGCCACGCGCCGGGCGAACATCACCATCGCGGTGACCACGCCGAGGATCACACCGATCGCGAGGTTGCTCGTCCACACGGTCGCGACCACCGTGACGAGCATGACGAGGGTCTCCGGGAACGGCATGAGCCGCAGCGTGCGCGGGTGGACGGAGTGCCAGTCCATGGTGCCGACGGAGACCATGACCATCACCGCGACCAGGGCGGCCATGGGGATGAGCCCCACGATGTCGCCGAGCGCCACCACCAGGATCAGCAGGAACACGCCGGCGAGCAGCGTGGACAGGCGCGTCCGGGCGCGGGACTCCTTGACGTTGATCATCGTCTGGCCGATCATCGCGCAGCCGCCCATGCCGCCGAAGAACCCGGTGACGAGGTTGGCCACGCCCTGCCCCCAGCCCTCGCGGGTCTTGTCGGAGTGGGTCTCCGTGATGTCGTCGACCAACTTCGCCGTCATCAGGGACTCCATGAGCCCCACGAGCGCCATGGCCAGGGCGTAGGGCCCGATGATCCGCAGCGTGTCCAGCGTGAGGGGCACGTCGGGGAACATCAGTGACGGCAAGGTGGTCGGCAGCTCGCCCTGGTCGCTCACGTCCGGGACCGACCAGCCGACGGCCACGACCACGATCGTGATGGCGACGATCGCGACGAGCGGCGCCGGGATGACGGTGGTCAGGCGCGGGAAGAAGACCATGATCGCGATCCCCGCCGCGACGAGCGGGTACACGAGCCACGGCACGCCGACGAGGTGCGGGATCTGGGCCGCAAAGATGAGGATGGCCAGCGCGTTGACGAAGCCGACCATCACCGAGCGCGGGATGAACCGCATGAGCCGGGCCACGCCCACCAGGCTCAGCGCCACCTGGATCGCGCCGGCGAGCAGCACGGTGGCGATGAGGTACTCGAGGCCGTGCTCGGCCATCACGGGAGCGATCACCAGCGCGACGGCGCCGGTGGCGGCCGAGATCATGGCGGGCCGGCCGCCGGTGAAGGCGATCGTGACGGCCATCGTCACCGAGGCGAAGAGCCCCACGCGCGGGTCCACGCCGGCGAGGATCGAGAACGAGATGGCCTCGGGGATGAGCGCCAGCGCCACGACGAGACCGGCGAGCACCTCGGTACGGAGGCGGGCGGGCGAGGAGAACGCCGCGCGGAACGAGGGCAGCACGCCGGTCGGGGTCGCGTCGCTCACGGATCACCTACAGTCGTCGTCGGGACTCTCACGCCGCGTGAGAGTAGAAAGCTACCGTAACGGGAGAGTTGTGGGCGGGCCAATCGAGGGCGAGCGGACGATGAAGATCGGCGAGGTGGCCGAGCGCACCGAGCTCTCGATCCGCAGCCTGCGCCACTACGACGAACTGGGCCTGGCGAGTCCGTCAGCCCACTCCCCCGGCGGATTCCGGCTGTACACCGAGGCCGACGTCGAGCGGATCCTGCTCATCCGCCGGATGAAGCCGCTGGGCTTCCCGCTCGAGCGCATGCGGGATTTCTGCGCGGCGCTCGACGCCCGCGAGAGCGACCCGGAGGCGGCGACCGCCACGATCGCCGAGATCCGCGGCGAGACCGCCGAGCGCCTCGCGCGCCTGCGTAAGCACCTGGCCTACGCGGAGGAGTTCCTCGAGATCGTCGAGGGCCTCTGACCGGTGCGCCTCTGCCTCGTGATCACGAGACGAACTGCACACCGGTCTCGGCCAGGACGACGACCCCCATGACCAGTACGAACCACCCGAAGCCCTTGCGCAGGGCGGCCTGCGGCACCTTCCCGGCGAGCACGCCGCCCACGATGCTGCCCACCACGGCGGCGGCGGTCACGGCGAGCGCGAGCGACCAGTCGATCTGCACCGACGCGAGGTAGCCGGCCAGGCCGGCGAACGACTTCATGGCGATCACGAGCAGCGAGGTGCCCACCGCCACCGACATCGGCAGCCCGCCGAGCAGGACGAGGGCGGGGACCACGAGGAAGCCGCCGCCGGCCCCGACCAGGCCCGTGACCAGGCCCACGACCGCGCCCTCGAGGAGGACCTTGACGATCGGGAGGTTCCGGTCGGCGCCGGCCCCCTCGTCCGGGTCGCCGCCCCGGCGGCCGCGGAGCATGGCGACGGCCGTGGCGAGCATCATGAGCGCGAACGCGACGAGCAGCACCGTGCCGGGGATGAACTCGGCGAGCCGGCCGCCCGCGTAGGCGCCGGCCATGGCGGCGAGGCCGAAGACGACGCCGGTCCGCCACCGCACCCGCCCCCCACGGGCGTGCGAGATCATCGCCGTCACGCTCGTCACGCCCACGATGAACAGGGACATGGCGATGGCCTGCTTGGGGTCCACCCCCGCCACGTAGACGAGCAGCGGGACGGCGAGGATCGAGCCGCCCCCGCCCAGCAGACCGAGGGCGACCCCGATGAGCAGCGCGAGCGCCAGGGTCAGCCACAGCATGCCCCCACCATACCCCTAGGGGTATCAATCCGCGAGTGCGTCCCCCACGGCACCCCTGGCCCACTGCCCCACCCCGATGAGCGTGGCCGACGCGGCGCCGCACCAGTCGCCGTAGCCGAGCAGGTACAGACCCGGCACGTCCGGCACCCGCGGGCCTTCCGTGACGATCCGGCCGCCGCGCCGCGCCAGGCCGAGTCCGGACAGGTGGCCGAGGGCGGGTCGGAACCCGGTGCACCAGATCACGGCGTCGACCCGCGCGGCCTCGCCGTCGTCCCGATCCACCCCGCCCCACTCCACCCCGTCCCCCGAGAACCGGGTGAACATGGGGGTCGCCCGGAGCAGCCCGGCGTCGCGCGCGGCGCGGACCGGGGGGACGACGACGATGTCGCCGAGCTCCGCGACCCCGCCCCCGCCCTGCCCGCGCACGGCGGCGCTGGCCACGCGGAACAGTTCGCGACCGTCGACGTCGTCGGGCAGGTACCGGGGCGGCCCGAGCGTGCACCAGGTGAGGTCGCAGTGCTCGGCGAGGTCGGCGGCGATCTGGGCGCCCGAGTTGGCGCCGCCCACCACCACGACCCGGCGTCCGGCGAAGGGGTCCGGACCGCGGTAGTGCGCGCTGTGGACCTGCTCGCCGCGGAAGCCGGCGGCGCCCGGGACGGCGGGCACGAACGGCCGCGACCAGGTGCCGGTCGCGCTGATCACCACGCGGGAGCGCCACGTGCGGCCGTCGCCGGCGTGGATCAGGAACCCGCCGCCGTCGGCGTGCTCGACGCGCGCCACCCGGATCCCGCGGCGCACGGGCAGGTCGTAGCGCTCCTCGTACCCCCGCAGGTACTCGACAACGTGGTCGGCGTCGGGGTTCTCGCCGCCCGACCCGGCGCCGTCGGTCGCCGGCATCCGTTTGCCGGGCAGCGAGGAGTACTCGGCCGGGGAGAACAGCCGGAGCGAGGGCCACGTGTGCGGCCACGCCCCGCCCGGGGCGTCGGCGGCGTCGAGGATCTCGAAATCCGCGCCCGCGCGGGTGAGGTAGTAGCCCGCGGCGAGGCCCGACTGGCCGCCGCCGACCACCACGACGTCGCGCTCGGTCACCGCGGCCCGATCACTCACGGCGACGGCTCGACCCCCAGGTCCGCGAGCAGCCCCAGCACCCGCCGGCGGATCTCGTCACGGATCGGCCGCACCGCGTCCACGCCCTGCCCGGCCGGGTCGTCGAGCGTCCAGTCCAGGTAGCGCTTGCCGGGGAAGACCGGGCACGCGTCGCCGCAGCCCATGGTGATGCACACGTCGCTGGCCTCGACCGCCTCGGTGGTGAGGAGCTTCGGCGTCTCGGCCGAGAGGTCGATGCCCTCCTCGAGCATCGCCTCGTACACCGCCGGGTTGACCGACTCCGCGGGCGCCGACCCCGCCGAGCGGACCTCGACCACCCCGCCGGACAGGTGCGTGGTGTACGCGGCCGCCATCTGCGAGCGGCCCGCGTTGTGCACACAGACGTAGAGGACGGAGGGGCGGTCGGTCATCGTGGCTCCTACCCGCGAAAGTATCGATGCCCGTCGATACTACCGTCAGAGGGAGCGGGCGATGAGCTCCTTCATGATCTCGTTGGTGCCGCCGTAGATCCGCATGACGCGGGCCGCGGCGTACATCTGCGCGATGGGGTACTCCATCATGTAGCCGTAGCCGCCGAAGAGCTGCAGGCAGCGGTCCACCACGTCGTCGAGCATCTCGGTGGCCTTGAGCTTGGCCATCGAGGCCGTGGTCGCGTCGAGCCGACCGTCCACGTCGAGCTGCACGCAGTGGTCCACGAACACCTTGGCCGTGTACACCTCGGTCTTGCAGTACGCGAGCTCGTGCTTGGTGTTCTGGAAGTCGAAGACGGTCTTGCCGAAGGCGCCGCGCTCCTTGACGTAGTCGATCGTCTGCAGCACCGCGGCCTCGGCCATGGACACCGCGTCCACCGCGATCGCCAGGCGCTCGCGCGGCAGCTGGTTCATGAGCTGGTAGAAGCCCTGCCCCTCCTCGCCGCCGAGCAGGTTGGCGGCGGGCACGCGCATGTCGTTGAAGAACAGCTCGGCGGTGTCCGCGCCGTGGCGGCCGATCTTCTCCAGCACGCGGCCGCGCTCGAAGCCGGGGGTGTCGGCGGTGACGGCGAACAGGCTCATCCCCCTGTGCCCGGCCTCGGGGTCGGTCTTGGCCACCACCACCACGAAGTCGGCCGAGCCGCCGTTGGAGATGAACGTCTTGGAGCCGTTGATCACGTACTCGTCGCCGTCACGCCTGGCGGTGGTGCGCACGCCCTGCAGGTCCGAGCCGGCACCGGGCTCGGTCATGGCGATCGCGGCGATCCACTCGCCCGAGGCGATCCTGGGCAGCCACGCCTTCTTCTGCTCCTCGCTGCCGTAGTTCATCACGTAGTGCGGCGTGATGGTGGAGCCGACGCCCATGCCGAACGCCGTGTCGAGGCTGTAGATGAGCTCCTCGGTGACGAGGTACTCCATGGCCGCGTCGCCGCCCTGCCCGCCGTACTCCTCCGGCACGTCGAGCAGCAGCAGGCCGGCCTCGCCGGTGCGCCGCCAGGTCTCGCGGTCCACGTACTTCTGCTCGGCCCACCTCTCCTGGTTGGGCGTCATCTCCTTGGCGAAGAACGCCCGCGCGTGCTCGCGGAGCAGCCGGTGGTCGTCGGACTCCCAGGTGGGGCGGTAGTCGGGGAAGAGTGCGGACACGAGGGGCCTCCTGTGGGGGTCGACGACGACGAGGTCTGCCGTCAGCCTACGACCGCACCCGCGTGGCCCGCCCTCCGGTGCGTCCGCGGGCGGGCTAGTACCGCCGCCGGAGCCGCAGCCGCCAGGGCCGCCCGTCCGGGTCGTGCAGCCACAGGTACGCCGGCGCGGCCAGGGCCATGAGCAGCGGGTTCAGGCGCGGCGGCTGGAGCGGCCGCAG
>DUTZ01000232.1 GCA_012841845.1 Actinomycetales bacterium
CCACCTCGAGCACGGGGGCCGCCCCGGGGCCGGCGGCGACGCGCACCTCGCGCGGCAGCCCGCGCGGGGGTCGGCCCGGCTCCGGCGGTCGGGTGGCGGCTCGCCAGGAGGCGTCGGGGTCGGTGCCGGGGACGACGGCGACGTCGGGCAGCGGGCGGGACGGGACGGCGGACATCGGGGACCTTCCTCACAGACGATTCGACGCACCCGCCGTGGACGGCGGGTGCGTCGGTCGATGGTGTCGGTGGATCAGGAGGTGGCCTGCGCCAGCTCCTCGCTGAGCAGGGTCGCCTCGTCCGGCGTGAGCTCGACGACGAGACGTCCACCGCCCTCGAGCGGGACGCGCATGACGATCCCGCGGCCCTCCTTGGCCGCTTCCATCGGTCCGTCACCGGTCCTGGGCTTCATAGCCGCCATCGGGTCGATTCCCTTCGTCCTTGGCTACGGGTGGCGCCGTTGTGACAGGCGGCCGGACCCGTGTGCGGTCGTGTAGAGATGGTGCCGTCGATTCTAGCGCGTCGCGTCGTCGTGAGACGGCGGAGCGGCCGCAGCGACCTCCGCGAGACGCGCTCGGAGGCGGTCGATCTCGCCGGCGGCCTGCTCCAGTGCCCAGTCGACCTCGGACATCGTGTAGCCGCGCGGGGCCATCGCGAAACGCACCGCGCGGAGGTCGTCCCCCGTCAGCGGCCCCTCCGGTAGGGACGTGAGGGTGTGTCCCCGGGAGACCGGCGGGAGCACCTCGGACCGCCCGAACACCGCGACGGCCAGGACGTACAGGGCGGCCGCGACGACGACGGTGGCGATCACATAGATGACGACGGTGAGCACGCCGCCCAGTCTAGGGGCGGCCCCGGACGGGGATCAGGCGAGGCCGCGGACCGTGCGGGCCGGCGGCCGGGTCCCGCGGATCGAGGCGACCATCTCCAGCGTGCGCAGGGTGCCCGGGACGTCGTGGGTGCGGAACACGCGGGCACCGAGCCAGGCCGCCACCGCGGTGGCGGCGAGCGTGCCCTCCCGGCGGTCGTCGATACCGGCGTCGAGCGTCTCGCCGATGAAGTCCTTGTTGCTCAGCGCCATGAGGACCGGATGGCCGAGCGCGACGATCTCGTCCATCCGCCGCAGCAGCTCGAGGCCGTGGAAGGTGTTCTTGCCGAAGTCGTGCGTGGGGTCCACGAGGATCCCGTCGGCCGGTACCCCCGCCCGCGTGGCGCGCTCGGCGCCGGCCGACAGCTCGGCGACGACATCGGCCACGACATCCGTGTAGCCCACCCGGAACGGGCGGGTCCGCGGCACGGCGCCGCCGGTGTGCGAACAGACGAAACCCGCCCCCGCCTCCGCGGCGGCCTCGACGACCGTGGGGTCGTGGCCCGCCCAGGTGTCGTTGACGAGGTCGGCACCGGCGGCCAGCGCGCGGCGCGCGACCGATCCCCGCCACGTGTCCACCGACAGCAGGACCCCGGGGTGCCGCGAGCGGACCGCCTCGACGAACGGGATCACCCGGCGGGTCTCCTCCGCCTCGTCGACCTCGTCCCCGGGCCCCGCCTTGACGCCGCCGATGTCGAGCACGTCCGCGCCGTCGGCCACGGCCTCGTCGACCCGGCGCATCGCCGCCTCGTCGGTGAAGGTGGCTCCACGGTCGTAGAAGGAGTCCGGGGTGCGGTTGACGATCGCCATGACGAGCGGCCGCTCGACCGGCACCGGACGGCCGCAGAGGGTGGGCAGCGGGTCCGCCGCCCCGGGGTGGGTCACAGCCGTCCCCCACAGGCGTCGAGGGCGTCCTCCAGGTCGTGGCACACCACCAGCGAGGCCATGGCGTTG
Source organism: Actinomycetales bacterium (assembly GCA_012841845.1). Taxonomy (GTDB): domain Bacteria; phylum Actinomycetota; class Actinomycetes; order Mycobacteriales; family Mycobacteriaceae; genus Dietzia. The sequence goes on from DUTZ01000232.1 coordinate 1,819, forward strand.
CGCTTGACCAGCCCGGCCTCGGCCAGGCCCTCCACCCACTCCAGGAGCGGGGTGTAGAAGCCGATCGGGTCGTAGAGCACCACCGGCTTGTGGTGGAAGCCCAGGGACGCGGCCGTCCACGCCTCGAACATCTCCTCGAGGGTGCCGATTCCGCCCGGCAGGGTGAGGAACGCGTCCGAGCGCTCCTCCATCTCCCGCTTGCGCTCGCGCATCGTCGTCACCACCACGAGCTCGTCGGCCGCCGTGTCCGCCACCTCGCGCACCCGCAGCCCCTCGGGGATCACGCCCACCGTCCGGGCGCCGCCGGCGCGGGCGGCCTCGGCGAGCGCACCCATCATGGACACGTTGCCGCCGCCGGAGACGAGGGTCCAGCCGCGCCGGGCGATGGCGGTGCCCACCGCGCCGGCGATCTCGAGGAGTTCGGGGTCGTACGAGGAGGACGCGCAGTAAACGCACACCCGACGACCGGACGCGCCGGCCGTCACCGCTCGATCCCGCGGTGCTCCTCGCCGTAGAGGTCCTCCCTCTGCTCGGCGGTGAACGCGGCGCGCTGGTGGGCGTCGCGGATGTACGCGACGGCCTCGGCGACCGAGTCGGTGACGAGGAACAGGTCGAGATCGGCGTCCGAGATCATCCCCTCGGCGGCCAGGGTGTCCCGGATCCAGTCCACCAGCGGGGTCCAGAACGCCACCCCCAGCAACACGATGGGGAACCGCGTGATCTTGTCCGTCTGCACGAGCGTGATGGCCTCGAAGAACTCGTCGAGCGTCCCGAACCCGCCCGGCGTGCACACGAAGGCCTGCGTGTACTTGACGAACATGGTCTTGCGGACGAAGAAGTAGCGGAAGTGCAGGCCCAGATCCACCCAGCGGTTCATGCCCTGCTCCATGGGCAGCTCGATCCCGAGCCCCACCGAGCGGCCCTCGGCCTCCCACGCCCCCTTGTTGGCGGCCTCCATCTGGCCCGGCCCGCCGCCGGTGACGACGGCGTAGCCGGCCTCGGCGAGGGCCCGGCCGAGTTCCACGGCCTGCTCGTAGGCCGGATCGCCCGGACGCGTCCGCGCCGAGCCGAACACACTCACCGCGTCCGGCAGCTCGGCGAGCGCACCGAAGCCGTTGACGAACTCGCTCTGGATGCGCAGGACCCGCCACGGGTCGGTGTGCAACCAGTCGGTGTCCTGGTTCTTGTCCAGCAGCCGGGAGTCCGTGGTGGTGCGGGACTGCTTCTGGTCGCGGCGGACCAGGACGGGTCCACGCAGGTGGACGGGGTCGGTGGGCGCCATGGTCTGGGGTTCTCCTCGGGGCCGGTCGGGCGGTGGTGGTGGGGCTGGGGTGGTCGGCTGCGGTGGTCGGGCTGCGGTGGTCAGGCTGCGGTGGTCAGATACCGGCGGAGCACCTCGGCGACCTCGGTGATCTGCTCCGCGGGGCAGTGCTCGTCGCGCTTGTGGGCCAGGCCCGGGTCGCCGGGGCCGAGGTTGACGGCGGGGATCCCCAGCGCCGCGAAGCGGGAGACGTCGGTCCAGCCGTACTTGGCGCGCACCCGGCCGCCTGCCGCCCGCACAAGGTCGGCGGCGGCC
>DUTZ01000233.1 GCA_012841845.1 Actinomycetales bacterium
CCACGGCCCAGCCGCGCAGCACGACGGACGGGGTCAGGCCCAGCTCCGCGGCCTTGGCGCGGGTGGTGACGATCATTGCGGCGGCGCCGTCGTTCTGGCCGGAGGCGTTGCCGGCGGTGACGGTGGCGTCGGCATCCTGGCGGCCCATGATCGGGCGCAGCTTGGCCAGCTTCTCCAGGGTGGAGTCGGGGCGCGGGTGCTCGTCGGTGTCCACCACCACGTCCTCGCCGCGCCGCTGCGGGACGGCGACGGGCACGATCTCCTCGGCGAAGACCCCGGCGTCCTGGGCCGCGACGGCGCGCCGCTGGCTCACGACCGCGAGCTCGTCCTGCTCCTCGCGCGGGATCGCGTACTCGGCGCGGAGGTTCTCCGCGGTCTCGAGCATGCCGCCCTCGACCGGGTGGTCCCGGCCGCCCGAGGTCACGCGCCCGCGGGCGATGCGGTCGATGAACTCGACCCGGTCACCGCGCACCCCGTCGCGGAGGCCGAGCGCGTAGAACTCGGCGGCGCTCATCGACTCGGCACCGCCGGCGATCACCACCTCGCTCACGCCCACGGCCACCTGCATCGCGGCGTCGAGCACCGCCTGGAGGCCCGAACCGCACCGACGGTCGACCTGCATGCCCGGCGTGCCGATGTCGAGCCCGGCGTCGAGTGCGGCCACACGGCCGAGCGCCGGCGCCTCGCCGTTGGGATAGCACTGTCCCAGGATCACGTCGTCCACGTCCCCGGTTCCCAGGCCGGTGCGCTCCACGAGCCCGCGGATCGCCGCGGCGGCCAGGTCCGCGGCCTGCAGCCCGGCCAGCGCCCCGTGGCGGCGGCCCACCGGAGTGCGGACCGGCTCGCAGATCACGACGTCCGCGAGCGCCTGCGCGCCCCTCATCCGACCATCAACCGCACGGTCTCGGCCACGACCGCCGGGCGGTCGCCGCCCTCGACCTCGACCGTGACCGTGCTGGTGAGCCGGGCCCCCGAGGACGTGCGCTCGAGCGAGGTGAGCTGGACCCCCGCACGGATCCGCGAGCCGACGGGGACCGGGGCCGGGAAGCGCACCTTGTTCGATCCGTAGTTGATCATCATGCGGAAGCCGCGGATCTCCATGACCTGGTTGCCGAGCACCGGGATCAGCGAGAGCGTGAGGTAGCCGTGCGCGATAGTGGCCCCGTACGGGCCCTGTGCGGCGCGCTCGGGGTCCACGTGGATCCACTGGTGGTCGCCCGTGGCGTCGGCGAAGGCGTCGATCCGCTCCTGCGTGATCTCCAGCCAGTCGCTGTAGCCCACGTGTTCGCCGATCGCGGCCTCGATCTGGTCGAGACCCTCGAACACCCTCATGACAGCCCTCCTCGCTGCACCAGCTGCGACGCGATGACGTTGCGCTGGATCTCGTTGGTGCCCTCGCCGACGATCATCAGCGGGGCGTCACGGAAGTACCGCTCGATGTCGTACTCGGTCGAGTAGCCGTAGCCGCCGTGGATCCGCACCGCGTCGAGCGCGATCTCCATCCCCACCTCGGAGGCGTAGAGCTTGGCCATGCCCGCCTCCATGTCGCACCGCTGGCCGGCGTCGAACTTCTCGGCGGCGAACAGGGTGAGCTGGCGTGCCGCGGTGAGCTTGGTGGCCATGTTCGCCAGGTGGTGCCCGACCGCCTGGTGCTTCCAGATGGGCTTGCCGAACGACTCTCGCTGCTGCGCGTAGGCGAGGGAGTCCTCGAGCGCGGCGGCCGCCACGCCGAGCGCGCGGCTGGCCACCTGGATGCGGCCGGTCTCCAGGCCCTTCATCATCTGCGCGAAGCCCTTACCGGGCTCGCCGCCGAGGACCTGCGAGGCCGGGGTGCGGTAGCCGTCGAAGGACAGCTCGCAGGTCTCCACGCCCTTGTAGCCCAGCTTGGGCAGGTCGCGGGAGACGGTGAGGCCGGGGCCGTGCTCCACGAGGACGATCGAGATGCCCCGGTGCCTCGGGGTGGCCGCAGGGTCGGTCTTGCACAGCAGCGCGATGAGTCCGGAGCGGCGGGCGTTGGTGATGAACGTCTTGGCGCCGTCGATCACCAGGTCGTCGCCGTCGGCCCTGGCGACCGTGCTCATGGCCTGCAGATCCGAACCGCCCCCGGGCTCGGTGAGCGCCATGGTCGCCCGCATCTCGCCGGTGGCCATCCGCGGCAGGTAGGTTCGCTTCTGCTCCTCGGTGCCGAACGTGGCGAGGAGCGTGGCCACCACGGTGTGCCCGCCCATCGCCCCGGCGAGCGACATCCACCCGCGCGCCAGCTCCTCGGTCACGCGGACGTAGCAGGGCATGGAGACCGGCGTGCCGCCGTATTCCTCGGGCACGGCGAGGCCGTAGATCCCGATCTGCTTCATCTGCTCGATCCAGCGCTCGGGGTAGGTGTCCGCGTGCTCCATCTCGAGGACGGACGGCTTGACCTCGCGGTCGATGAACTGCCGCACGGTGGCGACCAGGTAGGACTCTTCGTCGTTCAGATCCGGCACGGGCACCTCGTCGTCGTCATCCCCGGCGCCGCCGCGGTGGCGGCGATCACGCCTGCCATCTTCCCCACCGCCACCCCAATAGTCAATAATCATGCGCAGGGTTTGGGTAGAGTCGACGTCATGCCCGACACCCCCACGGCGACGCCCCACGGTCCGCCGACCGCCGTCGGCGGCCCCTATTTCGACGAGCTCGAGGTGGGCCGCGTCTTCGCCGACGCGCCGTCCGTCACCCTCACGGAGGGGATCGCCGCCGCGCATCAGGCGATCCTCGGGGACCGGCTCCGCCTGCCCCTCGACCATCACCTCGCGCGCGCCGTCGCCGGCGGCCCGGTGGCGCACCCGGGGCTCGTCACCGACGTGGCCATCGGCCAGTCCACCGTGGTGACCCACCACGTCAAGGCCAACCTGTTCTATCGCGGGCTGCGCTTCCTCGCCATACCCCGCCTCGGCGACACCCTCACCACGCGCACCGAGGTCGTAGGGCTCAGGTCCAACCGGCCCAGGCCGGGGCGGATCGCCACCGGCCTGGCGGCGCTGCGCATGGTGACCACCGACCAGGACGGCCACACCGTCCTCGACTTCCACCGCTGCGCCATGCTGCCGCTGTCCGAGGGGGCCGACCCCGGGGCGCACGTCCGCACCGACGACCTCTC
>DUTZ01000234.1 GCA_012841845.1 Actinomycetales bacterium
CCAGCCGTCGGCGGCGCCGGTGCCCAGCAGCAGGACCTCCATCAGCCGGCGCCGTCCGGTCGGGGCCCCCGGCGCGGCAGCACGGCGCGGCCGTCGGGCCGGTCGAGCACCTCGACCCAGGCGCCGTACACCTCGGCCACCCGCTCGGCGGTGAGAACATCGCCGGGAGGGCCGTCGGCGACGATCCGGCCGTGGTCGAGCAGGACCAGTCGCTCGCCGTATTGCGCGGCCGAGGTGAGGTCGTGCATGGCGGCCACCACGGTGAGCTCGCCCTCGCGACGCATCGAGTCCACCAGGTCGAGCACCTGCTGCTGGTGGCCGATGTCCAGGGCGCTCGTCGGCTCGTCGAGCAGCAGCACGCGCGGTTCCTGCGCGAGCGAACGGCCCAGCACCACCCGCTGCAGCTCGCCGCCGGAGAGCGTGGTGGCCAACCGCGAGGCCAGGTCGTGCAGGCCCAGCCGGTCGATGACGCGATCCACGGCGGCGCGGTCGCGGGCGGTGTCGTCACCGAACCTCGGGATGTGCGGGGTACGGCCCAGGCGGACGAGCTCGCGCACCGTCACCCCCTCGGGGACCACGGGACGCTGCGGCATGAGCGCCACCACCCGGGCCACGGCGCGTCGCTGCCGCTGCTGCGGGTCGATCCCGGCCACGTCCACCGCGCCGCTCGCCGGGACCAGGCCGGCCAGGGCGTAGAGGAGCGTGGTCTTGCCGGAGCCGTTGGGGCCGACGAGCGAGACCCACTCGCCGGCCGCCACCGCGAGGTCGATCCCGTGCAGGATCGGGACCCCGTCGCGGGCCACGCGGAGGTCGCGGCAGGACACGGAGGCGGGGGCGGTCACCGGTGCCCCCTACTCCTGTTGAGGACAAGGAGGAAGAACGGCGCGCCGATCGCGGCCGTCACTACCCCGATCGGCAGCTCCGCCGGGGACATCGCCGTGCGGGCCACCACGTCGGTGAGGACGAGGAACGCCGCGCCCACGAGCAGCGACAGCGGCAGCAGCAGGCGGTGACCGGGGCCGATGACAAGGCGCACGGCGTGCGGGATGATGATGCCGACGAAGCCGATGAGGCCGCTCACCGACACGACCGCCGCGGTGCCGAGCGTGGCCACGCAGATGAGCAGCAGCCGCACCCGGGCCGGGCTGACCCCGAGGCTGGACGCCTCGACGTCGCCCACCGCCATCACGTCGAGGGTGCGGCGGTGCAGGGCGATCACCGCGACCGCCACGACCACGTACGGCAGCACCCGCAGCACCTCGGACCAGCCGTCGGTGCTCAGCCGGCCGAGCATCCACGAGTAGACCTGCCGCAGCGAGTCGTCGTGGCGCTGCATGAGGAAGGTCTGGAGGGCGTTGGCGAACGCGCCCACCGCCACCCCGGCGAGGATGATGACGACCTCGGTGCGTCCGCCGCCGACGGTCCGGCCCAGCGCGTAGGTGGCCAGGACGGCGATCATGCCGCCGACGAACGCCGCGGGCGGCACCCCGACCGCGCCGAGGCTGCCGCCGAGGACGAAAGCCATCGTGGCGCCGAGCCCCGCCCCGCTCGAGACGCCGAGCAGGTACGGGTCGGCGAGGGGGTTGCGGAACACGCCCTGGTAGGCGGCGCCCGCGATCGCGAGCATGGCCCCGACCAGCGCCCCGAGCACGACCCGCGGGATCCGCAGCTCCCACAGGATCACCTGCTGGCGGTCGGTGAGGCCCGAGTCCACGTCGATCAGCGGCAGCCGGCCCACGAGCTCGAGCAGCACCCCCTGCGCCGTGAGCCCGGCCGGCCCGACGAGCGTGCCGACGAGCATCGCGGCCGCGAGGATCGCCGTCGCCCCGCCCAGCACGACGACGGTGCGCGGCGCGCCCCCGCTGCGTCCCCCGCCGCATCCCCCGGCGCGTCCCCCGCCGCCCCCGAAATCGGCGACCGCACTGCTGGATCGGCGGCCCTCAGAGGGGTC
>DUTZ01000235.1 GCA_012841845.1 Actinomycetales bacterium
CCCGCCGGGCCGAGCGCGCGGCCTGGGCCGCGGTCGGGGCGCACCCGGAGACCACGTCGGTGCTGCCGGCCCGGTACCTCAACCGGCTCAGCGACCTGCTCTTCGTGCTGTGCCGCGTGGCCAACCCGGGCGGGGACGTCAAATGGGTGCCGGGCGGCGAGCGCGGGAACTGACGGCGCCGCGGGCGGCTACGGCAGGACGCCCATGCGGCGGGCGGCGTTGACCGCCTCGAACCGGGTGTGGGCGTCGAGCTTACGCATCACCGACCGCAGGTAGGACTTGACGGTCTCGGCGCCGATGCCCATGTCGGCCGCGGCCTCGATGTTGGTCTTGCCCTGGGCGACGCACGCCAGCACGTCGAGCTCACGGCGGGAGAGCCGCGCGGTGGGCGTCTCCGGCGGGGCGGCGACCATCTCGGCGCAGATGCGCTCGAGTTCGGCCCGCACGTCCTCGTCGTCGGTCCGGGAGGCGAGCATCCGCAGCCGCGCGTGCGTCTCGCGCATCCGCTCGTTGGCCAGGACGTCGTCCCACCGTCCCTCGCCGCTGCCGGGCCCGACGGGGGCGGCGCCCCGCGCGGCGAGCGCGTCGTTGACCGCGATCTCCTGCTCGAGCGCCCGGGCGGTGGCCGCCATTTGCGAGAGGACCTTCTCGCCGAAGCGCACCGAGGAGTGGACGCCGGCGTAGAGGACGGCGCGGATGTCCTTGCCCACGACCACCGGGATCGCGGCCATGGAGCGCAGCCCCTCGGAGAGGACGGGGAGGTCGTACTCGTGGGTGATCACGCCGGCGCGCTGGTAGTCGGCCACGCCGAGCGGCTTGCCGGTGGCCATGACGCGGCCGCCGACGCCGGCGCCGTAGTGCACCTTGAGGTCCTTCATGGCGGAGGTCCGCATGCCCAGCGACTCCGAGAGCACGAGCGTGTGCCCCTCCCCCACGACGCCGCCGATCGTCACCGGGATCCCGGTGGCCTCGCGGAGCGCCGCGATCGCGCTGCGCACCGAGGCCAGGTCCCGCCGTCGGCGCTGCGCATCGCTGTCGGCGCCACCGGTCTTCTCCTCGTCCACGAGGTCTCCTCACTCGTCCGCCGGGACCCCCGCAGCCGCACCCCCGACTGCGCCGCCTCTCAGCTCGATCGGCGGCCAGTATACGCACGTCGACCCCGGTATCGCCCGGGGAATCGCCCGCATCCCGGAGGTCCGCGACGGGGGTACGGATGTGCGCACCCGCCCGCGGCCGGGCTAGGGCGTGAAAGCTGGATCGAAGGCCTCCGGGTCCTCCGGGTCCGAGAGCATCGCCGCGGCGCCCGTCACCGGCACCGACCGCTGCTCGTCGTAGATCCACTCCTCCACGTCGCTGGAGTCGGGGTCGCCCACGAGGTACGGGTACAGGCCCAGCAGCGCCTCGTCGTCGACGGTCTCGGCCCCACCGAGGACGGCCGCGTCGAGGAAGTGCGCCACCTCGTCGTCGAGGTCCACCCCGATCACCACGAGGCCCTCCGCCCCCTCCCCGCCGGCGCGGAGCTCGAGCCGCCGGCCGACCATCGCCACCTCGTAGCGGCGGGGGCCGTCGGCCGTGCCGAGC
>DUTZ01000236.1 GCA_012841845.1 Actinomycetales bacterium
CAGACGCGGCCCAGCCCCGTGTCCTCGGGCCCCGGCCCGGGGGCGGCGTGGTTGACCAGCACGTCCATCGCCGGCACCTCGTACGGGTGGGCGGCCACCAGCGCGCGCCGGACGACCGATCGCAGCTCGGGCGGGGCCACGAACTCCACGCGGGCCTCCCGCACCTCCTCGGGCTCGCCGACCGTGCCGATCGTCGGGTCGGTGCCGTCGCCGGGGCGGAAGCGGCCGGTGCCCTCGAGGGTGAACGAGCACTCGGTGTAGCCGCTCATCCGGCCGGCGCCGGCGGCGAACACGGCGGCGAGCACGTCCTCGGCGTCGTCGGCGGGGACGGTGAACACCCAGCGGTCCACGGTGCCGTCGCCGGACGGGGCCAGCGGCCGCCCCGGCTCCAGGCCGAGCAGCTCGGCGAGCGCGTCGTTGACGCCCGGCCGGGCCGAGTCCGCGTTGGTGTGGGCGGCGTAGAGGGCGCAGCCACCGGCGATGAGACGATGCAGCAGCCGGCCCTTGGGGGTGTCCGCGGCCACCGAGTGCACGCCGCGCAGCAGCGGCGGGTGGTGGACCAGCAGGAGGTCGGCGCCCACGGCGAGGGCGTGGTCGACGACCGCGTCGGTGGCGTCCACGGCCACCACGACGGTCTCCACGTCTGCGGCGGGATCGCCCGCGACCAGGCCCACGCGGTCCCACGACTCGGCCAGCCGCGGCGGGTAGGCGTGCTCGAGCAGGTCGATCACGTCGGCGAGGGTGGGCCCGCTGGTCATCGTCGCATCCCTTCCGTCACGGCCCGCCAGGCGGCGACGAGCTCGTCCACCATCGTGCCCTCGCGCACCGCCAGCCGCAGGTGCCCGGCGTCCAGTCCGGGGAAGGTGTCGCACCGGCGGGTCGCGATCCCCCGCCCGGCCAGCCCCTCCCGGAACGCCACCGGGTCCACGCCGCGCGGCGTCCGGACCAGCACGAACGGCGCCTCGGGCGGCACGACCACCGCGATGCCCGCGGCCCCCAGCGCCCGCAGCATGGCCGTGCGCTGCGCCGCGACCTCCGCGCGGATCGCGTCCAGCCCGGCCTCCGCCTCCGGGCCGAGGCACGCGCGGATCGCCTCGAGCTGCAGCGTCCCGAGCGGCCAGTGGGGTCGCCGGTCCGCGAGGTCGGCGAGAACGGCCGGGTCGCCGACCGCGTAACCCACCCGGAGCCCGGCGAGCGCCCAGGTCTTGGTGAGCGAGCGCAGCACCACGAGCCCGGGCAGCGCGGCCCCGGCGAGGGTGTGGGACGCCTCGTCCGCCACCACGTCGCAGAACGCCTCGTCCACCACCGTGACCCGCCCGGGGCGGCACAGGGCGGCGACGTCCGCGCGGGGGTGGAGGACCGAGGTGGGATTGGTGGGGTTGCCGACGACGACGAGGTCGGCCTCCTCCGGGACCGCCGCCGGGTCGAGCCGGAACGGCGCGTCCAGCACGACCCTCTCGACCGGCACGCCGGCGCGGCGCAGCTCGAGCTCCGGCTCGGTGAACGACGGGTGGAACACGGCGGCCCGCAGCCCGCGGCGCGC
>DUTZ01000237.1 GCA_012841845.1 Actinomycetales bacterium
ACGACAGTGACGGTGCTCGGCGTCGATCCGGCCGGACGGGCCGTCGGGGACGCGCGGGCGAGCCTCGTGCGGTGGGGCGCCGGGGTCGTGGTGGGACGGTGCGGCGCGCCGGTCGCGGCCGACGGCGACGTCCCGGACGCGGCGCTCATCGCGTGGTGGTTCCTCGACCGGGCCGGGATCGACCTCCCGCGGCGCTTCGTCCCGGTCGACGGCGACCCGCCCGCCGCGGACGCCGGTGCCCTGCTCGTGGTGGTCGCGGACGGGCCCGCCTCGCTCACGCCGCGTGCGCCGGTGCCCGAGGACCCGCGGGGGGTCGCGCTCGACGCAGACCTCGCGTCGTGGCTGCGCGACGGCGGCGACCTGCCCGACCCCGGGCCCGTGATGGCCGCGGAGATCGGGTGGTGGAGCCGGCCGGCCTGGCGCGCGCTGGCCGGGATCGTGGGCAACGCGCCCGCCGCCGGGGCCGTCTCGTTCGCCCCGTTCGGGGTCGGCTACCACGCCGCACGCTGGCCGGCCTCGTCGTCGGGCGGTGCCCCGTGACCGGCCGGGCACCGATCGCGGTGGTGGGCCCCACCGGCACCGGGAAGTCCGAGCTCGCCCTGGACCTGGCCGAGAGGCTAGGCGGGGAGGTGGTGAACTGCGATGCCATGCAGCAGTACCGCGGCATGGACATCGGCACGGCCAAGCTCACACCCGCCGAACGCCGCGGGGTGCCCCACCACCGGCTCGACGTGCTGGACGTCACCGAGACGGCGAGTGTCGCCGACTACCGACGGGAGGCCGAGCGGGAGATCGCGGAGATCCGAGATCGCGGCCACGTGCCGATCCTCTGCGGGGGCTCGATGATGTACGTGCAGGCGCTCGTCGACGGCTGGGAGATCCCCGACACCGACCCGGAGGTACGCGCCCGGTACGAGCGGCGGCTCGAGGAGATCGGGGTGCGGGCCCTGCACGACGAGCTCGCCCGGATCGACCCGGCCGCGGCGCGGACCATCCTGCCCACCGACCCGCGACGGACCGTCCGCGCGCTCGAGGTGGTGGAGCTGACGGGCAGGCCGTTCTCCGCGTCGCGCCCGACGATCGGCGAGCCCCGGTGGGGCACCCGGCTGCTCGGCGTCCGGTGCGCGTTGCCCGAGCTCGACGAGCGCCTCGTGACCCGGACGGCGAAGATGTTCGAGCGGGGGCTCGTCGAGGAGATCCGGGGGCTGGTCGCGGTGGGGCTGCGCGAAGGGGTGACGGCCCGCCGGGCGATCGGCTACGCCCAGGTCCTCGAGGAGATGGACGACCGTCTGGTGATCGGCGACGACGGCCTGGCCCGCGCCGAGGAGCGGACGGTGATCGGGACCCGCCGGTACGTCCGCCGTCAACGCTCGTGGTTCGGCCGCGACCACCGGATTGCGTGGGTGGACACGGACGCCGGGGCCGTTGCCTCCGGCGGGCCCGTCGTGGAGCGCGCCCTCGACCTGCTGCGGGAGTCGCCGTGACGGCGTCGGGCGGGTCGCGGGGGCGGGTCCAGTCGGTGGACCGTGCCTTCGCGATCCTCGACGCCCTCACCCGTCGCGGCGGCCGCTCGACGCTGGGGGAGATCGTCGCCGACACCGGCCTGGCCGCGGCCACCGTCCACCGGCTCTGCGCGACGCTCGCCGAGTCCGGACACCTGCGTCGTGACGCCGGGCGGGACTACCTCCTCGGGCCGCGGCTGCAGCGGGTGGGCGACGCGGCTGCCCGCGCGACCGCGTCGTGGGCGGAGCCGGTGCTCGCGGCCGTCGTGGCCGGGACGGGTGAGACCGCGAACCTCGCCGTCCGGGAGGGCGACGGGGTGGTGTACCTCGCGCAGGTGCCCTCGCCCCACTCGATGCGGATGTTCACCGAGGTGGGGCGCCGGGTCGAGGTCCACTGCACGGCGGTGGGCAAGGCGTTGGTCGCCGGGCTCGACGACGACGAGGTCCGCGCCATGCTCTGCAGGGCCGGGATGCGGCGCTACACCGACGCGACTCTCGTCGAACCGGAGTCGCTGCTGGCGGAGCTCGCCCGCGTCCGCCGGACCGGCTACGCCACCGACGAGTCCGAGCAGGAGGAGGGCGTGCGCTGCGTGGCCATCGCCGTGGGCGAGGGGGACGCCGCGTTCGCGATCTCCGCCTCGGGGCCGGAGGCGCGGTTCACGCCCGACCGGCGCGACGCCGCCGTCGACGTCCTCCGCTCGGCCGTCGCCGGCCTGGGGATGTCCCCGGGATAGACGGACCCCGCCCCCGACCCACTACGTGTGTAGCGGGGGCGGGGGCGGGGTGGCGTGACGCGCGGTCGGGGATCAGAGGCCGTGGGCCTGCTTGAACTCCCGGCGGCGGCGGTGCAGGATCGGCTCGGTGTAGCCGGCCGGCTGCGTGGTGCCCTCGAGCACGAGCTCACGGGCGGCCTGCCACGCGATCGACTCGGTGACGCTCGGCGCCATGTTGATGTAGAGCGAGTCCCCGGCGTTCTGCTCGTCGACGATCGCGGCCATCCGGGTGAGCGAGTCCTCGACGAACTCCTCGGTGACGACGCCGTGGCGGATCCAGTTGGCCAGCATCTGCGAGGAGATCCGCAGGGTGGCCCGGTCCTCCATGAGGTCCACATCGTGGATGTCCGGCACCTTGGAGCAGCCGACGCCCTGCTCGACCCAGCGCACCACGTAGCCGAGGATCGTCTGGCAGGAGTTGTCGACCTCCTCCTTCTTCTCCTCGTCGGTCCAGCCCGAGACCATGTCGGCCGGGGCGAGCGGGATGGTGAGGATCTCGTCGACCGTCGCGCGGGGCCCACCGGCGAGCAGCTCCTCCTGTCGCGCGGCCACGTCCACCCGGTGGTAGTGGGTGGCGTGCAGGGTCGCGCCCGTCGGGGAGGGCACCCACGCGGTGTTGGCGCCGGCGCGGGGCTGGCCGATCTTCTCGGCGAGCATGTCGGCCATGAGCTCGGTCTTGGCCCACATGCCCTTGCCGATCTGGGCGCGGCCGCGCAGGCCCAGGGCCAGGCCGGTGTCCACGTTCCAGTCCTCGTACGAGGTCATCCACTGCGCGGACTTCATGTCCGCCTTGCGGATCATGGGCCCGGCCTCCATGGAGGTGTGGATCTCGTCGCCGGTGCGGTCGAGGAAGCCGGTGTTGATAAAGACGACGCGCTCGCGGGCCTCCGCGATGCAGGCGGCGAGGTTGACGGTGGTGCGCCGCTCCTCGTCCATGATGCCCATCTTGAGCGTGTTGGCCGGCAGCCCGAGGAGCTTCTCGACGCGGCCGAACAGCTCCGTGGTGAAGGCCACTTCCTCCGGGCCGTGCTGCTTGGGCTTGACGATGTAGATCGAGCCCGTGCGGCTGTTGCGGCGCTCGTTCTCCTCGGCCATGCCCTGCAGCGCACACAGCGAGGTGACGATCCCGTCGAGGATGCCCTCGGGCAGCTCCTCGCCGTCGGCGTCGAGCACGGCGGGGTTGGTCATGAGGTGGCCCACGTTGCGGACGAACAGCAGCGAGCGACCGTGCAGGCGCACCTCGCCGGAGCCGTCGGGGGCGGTGAAGACCCGGTCGTCGTTGAGCGCGCGGGTGATGGTCTTGCCGCCCTTGGACAGCTCCTCGGTGAGGTCACCGCGGTTGAGGCCGAGCCAGTTGTGGTACCCGAGGACCTTGTCGCGGGCGTCGACCGCCGCGACGGAGTCCTCGAAGTCCATGATCGTGGTGACCGCGGACTCCAGCACGACGTCCTTGACGCCCGCGGCGTCGGTGGAGCCGATGGGGGAGTCGGGGTCGATCTGGATGTCGATGTGCAGGCCGTTGTTGCGGAGCAGGACGTTGGTCGGTGCGGCGGCGTCACCGAGCAGGCCGACGAGCTGGGCCGGGTCCTTGAGTCCGACGGTCTCCCCGCGGCCCAGGGTCACCTGCAGCGCGCCGTCGACCACCGCGTACCCGGTGGCGTCCGCGTGCGAGGCCGACTCGAGCGGCGCGGCCTCGTCGAGGAACTCACGGGCCCAGGCGATCACCTTGTCGCCGCGCACCTTGTTGTACGAGTCGCCCTTCTCGGCGCCACCCTCCTCGCTGATGGCGTCCGTCCCGTAGAGCGCGTCGTACAGCGAGCCCCAGCGGGCGTTGGCGGCGTTGAGGGCGAACCGCGCGTTGAGGATCGGCACCACGAGCTGCGGGCCGGCGATGACCGCGATCTCGTCGTCGACGTTCTCGGTGGTGGCGGTGACGCCCTCGGGCTGCGGGAGCAGGTAGCCGATCCCGGTGAGGAACTCCTTGTACGCGGCGGCGTCCACCGGGCCGGGGTTGGCGCGGTGCCACTCGTCGATCTGCTGCTGCAGGCTGTCGCGCTTGGCGAGCAGCTCCCGGTTGCGGGGGGCGAGATCGGCGAAGATCTCCGCGGTGCCGGCCCAGAAGGCGTCCTGGTCGATCCCGGTGCCGGGAAGGGCCTCGGTGTTGACGAACTCGTACAGGACCTCGTCCACCTGGATTCCGCCGACGGTGATGCGCTCGGTCATCGATGCTCTCCTGACATAGGGGACCGTTGTCTCCCCCGACTGTAGTGCGCGACGACCCGCGCTTCACCTGCCGATTCCGCATCGCGGAACGCGGCGGGTGTCTTCAGTACGATCGGGGACCATGACCACCGACCAACCGGCCGCCGCCCGGGCGGGCCTGCCCTTCCTCAAGGGGCACGGCACCCTCAACGACTTCGTGATCCTGCCCGACGACGACGCGGCCGTGGACCTGGACGCCGACCTCGTGCGTGCCCTGTGCGACCGGCGGGCCGGGATCGGTGCCGACGGCGTGCTGCGGATCGCCACCGGTGGTGCGCTCGTCGCCCGGGGCGTGCTCGACGTGCTTCCCGACGGCGTGGGCGCCGCTGACTGGTTCATGGACTACCGCAACGCGGACGGTTCGATCGCCGAGATGTGCGGCAACGGGGTCCGCGTGTTCGCCCACGCCCTCGTGGCCACGGGGCGGACCCCGGCCGGCCGGATCCCGGTCGGTACGCGATCGGGTCCGCGCCCGGCGGAGGTGCTGTCCCTGACGGACGACGACGCCGTCGTGCGTGTGGACATGGGTCGCCCCGGCCTGCTCGGGGTGTCGACGGCCGAGTTCGGGGGACGCTCGTTCGCCGGCGTGGCGGTCGATATGGGGAACCCTCATCTGGCCTGCGTCGTCCCGGGGCTGGACGCCGCGGCGCTCGCCGCGCTCCCGGTGCACGAGACGCCCCTGTTCGACACCGACTTCTTCCCCGAGGGGGTCAACGTGGAGGTCGCCACGCCGCTGGAGGCCGGGCGTGTCTCGATGCGCGTCCACGAGCGGGGGGCGGGGGAGACGCAGTCCTGCGGGACGGGCATCGTCGCCACGGCGGTGGCGGCGCTCGCCGATGCCGGCCGGGACTCGGGGGAGGTGACCGTCGTCGTCCCCGGCGGCGAGGTCGAGGTGAACCTCACCGGAGAGGACTCTGCGCTCACCGGACCTTCGCGCCTGGTCGCCGAGGGCACGTTCTACCGGTAGGCGGGCACCCGTGGTCCCGATCCTGTGAGAAGATCGACGGGAATGACTACAGACGACGGCAAGACCCCCGCCCGCTCCCGATTCCTCGACGATCCCTCGACGGGTGAGCTCCAGCTCGAGGAACGGTCCTCTCTGCGGCGCGTCGCCGGACTGTCCACCGAGCTCCAGGACGTCATCGACGCCGAGTACCGGCAGCTGCGACTCGAACGCGTGGTGCTCGTCGGCGTGTGGACCGAGGGCTCCGCGGCGCGTGCCGAGGCGGCGATGGTCGAGCTGGCCCAGCTCGCCGAGACCGCCGGATCCGAGGTGTGCGAAGCGCTGATCCAGCGGCGCGACAAGCCGGACCCGTCCACCTACATCGGCTCGGGCAAGACCAGCGAACTCAAGGACGTCATCGCGGCGACGGGCGCGGACACCGTGATCTGCGACGGTGAGCTGACCCCCGGTCAGCTCATCGCCCTGGAGAAGGCGGTCAACGTCAAGGTGATCGACCGGACCGCGCTCATCCTGGACATCTTCGCGCAGCACGCCACGAGCCGTGAGGGTAAGGCGCAGGTCTCGCTGGCCCAGATGGAGTACATGCTGCCCCGTCTGCGCGGCTGGGGTGAGGCGCTGTCTCGGCAGGCCGGCGGACGGGCCGGCAGCAACGGCGGCGTGGGCCTGCGCGGTCCGGGTGAGACCAAGATCGAGACCGACCGGCGGCGCATCCGCGAGCGGATGGCGCGGCTGCGCCGCGAGATCAAGGGCATGAAGCAGGCCCGCGACACCAAACGGCACCGTCGACGCGCGACGCCGGTGCCCTCGATCGCGATCGCCGGCTACACCAACGCCGGCAAGTCCAGCCTGCTCAACCGGATCACCGGCGCGGGCGTCCTGGTGCAGAACGCCCTGTTCGCGACCCTCGACCCCACCACGCGGCGGGCGGAACTGCCCGACGGCCGGATGGTGGTGTTC
>DUTZ01000238.1 GCA_012841845.1 Actinomycetales bacterium
AGGGGGGCGACCCGGGCGGCGACCCAGGCGAGCGTGCGCGCGAGGACGGCCACCACGGCGAGGGTGACGACGATCGCCGCGGTGTGGGCGCCGAGCATGGCGGGCGTCCACAGGTCGTGGGAGGTGACCGCGGTCGCGTCCATCGCGGCGCGGACGGTGGCGGCGTCGGCCCCGTGCGTGTGCCCGGCCGGGCCGTGGGTGTGGCCGGAGGCGAGCACCAGGTGGACGAGTCCCTGGCCGGCGACGAGGCCGGCGGCGGCCACGGGGACGGGCGAGCGATGGCGGGCGAGTGCGGCGGTGACGGCGCCGATGCCCGCGCCGGCGGCGAGCACGCTGAGGATCTGGCCCGAGGTGGGGGCGGTGGCGGCGGCGCCCGCGGCGAGGCCGTGGGCGCTGATGCCGAACACGGCGCTGACCATCGCCACCACGACTCCGACGAGCGAGGTCACCACGGGTGGGACCTCGGAGCGGAGTCGGGCGGACATGACCACGATTGTAGTGGTCACGGGCCGGTCAGCCTATCCGGGGACACCCCCGGCCGTATCGGTGGCGGTCTCGGTCTCGGTGGCGAGGCGGGTTCGCTCCTCGTCCGCGAGGCCCGCGTCGATCCGGGCGAGCATGTGCGGGGGCATGTCGGGCAGGTCGTCGACGGGGAACCAGCGGACGTCGGTGTTCTCGTCGTCGGCGGGGTGGGGGGCGCCGTCGAGGTGGGTGCACGCGAAGGTGTGGTCGATGTACTGGGCGCGGTCGCCGTTGGCGTGGGTGATCATGCGCGAGACGCCGAGCGAGGCCAGGCGGTCGACGCGGATGCGGACGCCGGCCTCCTCCCTCGCCTCGCGTTGTGCGGTGTGGGCGGGGTGTTCGCCGGGGTCGACGATTCCGGTGACGGGGGTCCACCAGCCGTTGTCGGCGCGGCGGACGAGGAGGATCTGGTGGCCGGTGGCGTCGCGGATGACGGCGGTGGCGCCGGCGAGCCAGAGGGGTGCGGTGCCGATGTGGCGGCGGAGTTCGGCGACGAAGTCCGGGATGGTCATGTCTGTGACGGTACGCGGGCGCCGGTACGGTCCCCGGAATTGCGCGATCCCCCGCCGACCGTGTGGCCTGCGGGGGATCGCGGGGAGTTAGCCGTTCACGTGCCGGTCAGGCCGGACGTGGGCGAGGTGACTCAGTTGGTCTCCTCGTCCTCCGGCTCGCACTCCTGCTGCTCCATGGAACCGTTGTCCTTGAGGAAGTCGATGGCCTCCTGCGGGAGCGCACAGACGGCGGGGACGTCGATCCGCGGCAGCGGCGGGAGCTGGATGCCGGCGTTGGCGACCGAGTGGACGCCGACACCGACGGCCGCGAGCGAACCGATGGCGACGGCAGCGCCGACAGCGGCCTCCGAGCCGGTGCCACCGCCGAGCGAACCACCGGAGACGATGTTGGTCACCGAAGTGACGAGCGGCCCGGTGCTGCCGAGCGCACCGAGGATACCGGCAAGCGAGTTGGTGCCGCCGGTCGAGGAACCGAAGATCTTGTCGAACGAGCCCTTGATCTCACCCGAACCCGTACCGGTGCCCGAGGAGATGCCCTTAAGCGACTCCGTCGGGATCGACGGCACCGACGGCGTACCCGACGACAGCGTCGACGACAGGTTCGACGACGTCGGCGCCTCCGACGACAGGTTCGACAGCGACTGCGTCGGGATCGACGGCACAGACGGCGTACCCGAGGAGATGCCCTTAAGCGACTCCGTCGGGATCGACGGCACAGACGGCGTACCCGACGACAGCGCCGGCAGCGTAGCCGACAAGACCGGCAGCGCGGCCGACAGAACGACCGACGTCGGCGCCCCCGACGACAGGTTCGACAGCGACTGCGTCGGGATCGACGGCACCGACGGCGTACCCGAGGAGATGCCCTTAAGCGACTCCGTCGGGATCGACGGCACCGACGGCGTACCCGACGACAGCGTCGAGGACAGGTTCGACGACGTCGGCGCCTCCGACGACAGGTTCGACAGCGATGCCGTCGGCAGCGACGGCAGCGTAGGCAGCGCAGCCGACAGGACCGGCAGCGCGGCCGACAGAACGACCGACGTCGGCGCCTCCGACGACAGGCTCGACAGCGACTGCGTCGGGATCGACGGCACCGACGGCGTACCCGAGGAGATGCCCTTCAGCGACTCCGTCGGGATCGACGGCACCGACGGCGTACCCGAGGAGATGCCCTTCAGCGACTCCGTCGGGATCGACGGCACCGACGGCGTACCCGACGACAGCGTCGAGGACAGGTTCGACGTGGACGGAGCACCCGAGGAGATCCCCTTCAGCGAACCGGAATCCAGGTTCGGCGGGGTGACCTGGCCGCCACCACCAGAGCCAGCGGCTATGCCCGAGGAACCGAGATTGAAACCGCCGCCACCGCCCGCCTGACCAAGCGACCCCTTGATGAGGCCGCTGCTGCCGGCGGTGATGTCAGCCGAGGCGATACCCGGCAGCGACGCCACGGCGAGGCCCGCCGCGGCGATAACAGCGAGAGTCCGCTGAGTGTTCTTCATAGGAATTGCCTTCCCTTTGTCGGTGACACCCCGGCGACCTGGTTTCTCCCCCCAGTCGCCCCGGTTCGGGCCACAGCACAGCGCCATAGCCGTCAGAGTCGTCGCCACTGTATCGAGCACTGTTCCTTAACTGTTACGCCATGCCACTCGTTGCCACAGGCCCCCCTCAGCTGTTTCACACCTGTTGACGGCGTTTCCGAAAATGAAACCCACGTCGCTCCAACAACTCTGGGGGTCCGCCCTCGCACTTTGCAGCACCTCGACCATGCGCTTACGCGACCTCCGCAGCGCCCGAGAACACGTTCCAGTGATTCGCGTCACAGCCTGGGAGTCGCCTGAGGCGACGATCAAGAGCCGGGGAGCGGCGTCCCGCTCGGGCACACTGGCTCTACCGCCGAAACCACCCTCACCGACACCAGGAGTGAGCATGAGCCAGACCCCGCAGTCCGATCGCACGCCCACCACCGGCGTGCAGTTCCCCGCCGGCCCCGACGGGAACCGGTCCACCGGGAGCCTGGCCAAGGACGTCGTCGCCGAGGCGCTCGCCACCGTCGACCCGGCCGCC
>DUTZ01000239.1 GCA_012841845.1 Actinomycetales bacterium
CCCCGGCCGGTGCCGTCCGGGTAGTCGCCGCGGTCGTCGTGCAACGGGCGCTCGCCACGCCCGCGGCCCGTGCCGTCGGGCTGGCGGCCGCGGCCGTCGTCCATGGGGAGATCGTGGGGGTCGTTTCTGCGGTTCATCTCGCCTCCGGTTCTGGAACGTGGATGCTACGACCGCGCACGGTGCGCGCTCGCCCGCCAGGGTCCCAGGCCGCGGCCCGGCTCGCACCCGCTGGGACCGGACGGTGCGCTCAGCGCAGGAAGCCGTACGCGGTCACCGCGAACACCACGATCGCGAGCACGCCCAGCACGATCCCGGCCACCGCCCGACGCGTGTTGGGCTCCTGGGTGGGGATCCACCCCGTGGGCCAGAGGACGAGCATCCCGAACCCGATCGCCCACAGGGCGGCGACGAACGCCACGATGTTGAACACCGCGATCCACGATCCGGCGAGCGCCACGGCTCCGAACACGAGCGATCGGGTCCCGAGGTCCATGCCCTCGGCGGGGCCGCCCCGGCGCGGGATCGCCTCGCGGCGGAATCGGAAGACCATGCCCCGATCCTAGGCGGGCGCCCCGCCGGGGCGTCGGGTCAGACGTCGGCCCGCAGGTCCTTGCGCAGGATCTTGCCCGCGGCCGACTTGGGCACCTCGTCGATGAACTGCACGGCGCGGACCTTCTTGTACGGGGCCACGCGCTCGGCGACGAAGTCCATGACGTCCTGCTCGCTCACCTCGGCGCCCTGCTGCCGCACGACGAACGCCTTGGGCACCTCCTCGCCGTCGGCGTCGCGCACCCCCACCACGGCCGCGTCGGCGATCTGCGGGTTGGTGAGCAGCAGCGCCTCCAGCTCGGCGGGCGGCACCTGGTAGCCCTTGTACTTGATGAGCTCCTTGAGCCGATCCACGATGTAGACGTTGCCGTCGGCGTCCACGCGCGCGATGTCGCCGGTGTGCAGGTATCCCTCGTCGTCGAGCGAGTCGCGGGTGGCCTGCTCGTTGTTCAGGTACCCCACCATGACGTTGGGGCCGGCGCACCAGAGTTCGCCGGGTTCGCTGAGCGCGACGCCACCCTCGTCGTCGACCTCTCCGGCCGCCGGGTACGCCACCTCGTCGGAGGTTCCGGGCTCGACGATCTTGCACGTCATGGTGGGCAGGGTGACGCCCACGGAGTCCAGGGGAGCCGCGACGTCGGGGCGGTGCGCGTGGCTCACCGGGCTCATCTCGCTCATGCCGTAGCCCTGCTTGACGTGGCAGCCCAGGCGCGCGGCGACCGCGTTGCCGAGCTCCGCGTCCAGGGCGGCGGCGCCGGAGAAGATGGTGGTGACGCAGGACAGATCGTACTCGTCGACCATCGGGTGCTTGGCCAGCGCCACCGCGACGGGGGGTGCGATGAAGACGTAGGTGCAGCGGAACTCGGAGACCGTGCGGAGGAAGTCCCGGAGGTCGAACCGCGGCATCGTCACCAGGCATCCACGGCTGTAGAGCGCGGCGTTGAGCAGGACGGTCATGCCGTAGATGTGGAAGAACGGCAGGACCGCCAGCAGGCGGTCGTCGTCACGCACGTCGATCATGGGCCGCGACTGGCACACGTTGGCCACGAGGTTGCGGTGCGTGAGCATGACGCCCTTGGGGTTGCCCGTGGTGCCGGAGGAGTAGGGCAGGACGGCAAGGTGCGTGGCCGGGTCGAAGTCGACCTCCGGCGGCGCGGCGCCGTCGGCGAAGAGGTCGAGGAGGTTGGGGTGCCCCTCGGCGCCGTCGAGGACGACGACGTGGTCGTCGTCGAGCCCCACCCGGGCCGCACCGGCCTTGGCCGCCTCCATGAGCGGCGAGACCGTGACGAGCATCCTCGCCCCGGAGTCGCGGAGCTGCTTGGCGATCTCGTCGCCGGTGAACAGCGAGTTGACGGTGGTGGCGGTGGCGCCCGAGCGCAGGATGCCGTGGAAGACCGCGCCGAACGCCGGGACGTTGGGGCAGTGCAGCGCCACCACGTCGCCCTGCTCGATCCCGCGGTGCCGCAGCGAGCCGGCGACCAGGTCGATCTGCTCGATGAGCGAGCGGTACGTGGTCTCGGAGCCGTCGCGGCTGTCGATAAAGGCCAGCCTGTCGAGGTGGGCCTCGTCGATGTCGGCGAAGAGGAAGTCGTACACGCTCTGCGCCGGGATCTCGACGTCGGGCAGGGGGCTGGCGAACGGCATGCGGGGCCTCCGGGTGTGGGAACGAGGGACCACCGCAGTCTATGTGACGTGGCTCACTGCCGTTCGGTGTCCAGCCGCGTGAGTAGCGGGTCCGCCTCGTCGAACATGATCGGGTGGCCGGTGTACGCCATGCCACCAGTGTCCTACAGGTGCACGTCGTTGTACGCGCGCTCGTCCTCGATCGGCTCGAGGTGCGTGGTGATGTGGCTGTACGGCAGCGCGTCGTGGATCTCCTGCTCCACCAGCTCCACCAGGTCGTGGCCCCGGTCCACGGTCCACTCGCCCGGCACGAGCGCGTGGAACTCGACGAACCGCCACCGTCCCGACTCCCGGGTGCGCAGCTCGTGGAAGTCCACCTCGCCGGGCACGCGGTGCCGCGCCAGCACCTCCTCGATCGCCCGGTTGTCCTCGTCGGGCAGCGTGGCGTCCATGAGCCCCATCCCGGAGACGTGGACCAGCCGGTAGCCCACGTAGAGGATGTTGAGGCCTACCAGGATCGCGACGACGGGGTCGAGCACCTCCCATCCGGTGAGCCAGACCAGGGCCACGCCCACCACCACGCCGATCGAGGTCACGACGTCGGTGAGCAGGTGCTTGCCGTCCGCCTCGAGCGTGCGCGAGCGGTGTCGGGCGCCGGCCCGCACCAGGACGAGCCCCACCACGGCGTTGATCACGGCCGCCACCACCGAGATGAGCAGGCCCAGACCGAGGGACTCCAGGGGCCGCGGGTTGACGATGCGCTCGACGGCCGTATAGACGATGAACGCCGCGGCCACGAGGATCATCGCCCCCTCGGCCCCGGCCGAGAAGTACTCGGCCTTGGAGTGGCCGTACTGGTGGTCGTCGTCCGCCGGCCGCTCGGCCACCGTGATGGCGATGAGGGCGATGACCGCCGCCACGAGGTTGACGACGGACTCCGCTGCGTCCGAGAGGAGACCGACCGAGCCGGTCACCCACCACGCGCCCACCTTGAGGGCGATGGTGACGACGGCCGTCGCGACGGACAGCCACGCGAACTTCTTGAGCACGGACACGCGGTAAGCCTAGGCCCCACCTCCGACATCCGCCCCTCGCCGCTCGGCTAGCGTCTGCTCCATGACCGACGTCGGCGCCCCCGTCACCACGCCCGCGAAGCTGCGCACGATCGTGCTCGTGGTGGCCGCGCTCAACCTGGCCTACTTCTTCGTCGAGGTGTCGGTCGCGCTGGCGATCGGCTCGGTGGCGCTGCTCGCCGACTCGGTGGACTTCCTCGAGGACACCGCCGTCAACGTCATCATCGCGCTGGCGCTCGGGCTCCCCCTGGCCAGGCGGGCGACGGCCGGGAAGATCATGGCGGTGATCATCTGCGCGCCCGCCGTGGCGGCCGCGTGGCAGGCCTTCGTCAAGGCCGGCGACCCGTCCCCGCCCGACGTGCCACTGCTCGCGATCACGGCCGGCGGCGCCGCCGTCGTCAACCTCACCTGCGCGCTCATCCTCGCGCGGATCCGGTCCCACGGCGGCTCCATGACCACCGCCGCGTTCCTCGCCGCGCGCAACGACGTCATCATCAACGTCGTCATCATCGCCATGGCCGGCGTCACCGCCTGGACGATGAGCGGCTGGCCGGACATCGTCCTGGGCGTGGTGATCATCCTGCTCAACCTGGCCGCCGCCAAGGAGGTGTGGGAGGTCGCGGAGTCCGAGACCCTCGCCGCGCGCGCTCTGGCCGGCGAGGATCCGGAGGACGACGACTAGGGGGCCGGCCGCCGCCCGCCGGCGGC
>DUTZ01000240.1 GCA_012841845.1 Actinomycetales bacterium
CGCGGCCCGCGAGACGTTCGAGGAGTGCGGCGTCCTGCTCGCCGACCACCTCGACGGCGCGCCGGTCGCCGACGCCGGCCGCTACCACGCGCGCCGCGAGGACCTGGAGGCGCACCGCCTGGCGTTCAGCGAGTTCCTCGCCGAGGCCGAGCTCTCCCTCGCGGCGGGCCGGCTGCGCCCCTTCGACCACTGGATCACCCCGGACGTCGAGCCCAAGCGGTACGACACCCGCTTCTTCCTGGCCGCCCTGCCCGAGGGGCAGGAGGCGGACGACCTCACCTCCGAGGTGGACCTCACCATGTGGGCGCGGCCGGTGGATCTGCTCGCCGACTTCCGCGCCGGGCGCTCGATGCTGCTGCCGCCCACGTGGGTGCAGCTCACCCACCTCGCCGGGTTCCCGGACGTCGCGTCGGCGATGGCTGCCGAGCCCCGCATCTCGCCGATCGAACCCGAGGTGGTCGAGCGGGACGGACGCCTGCGCGTGCTGTTCGACGGCTCGGACGACTACTGGGCCGACCACGACGCGGGGCGCCCGAGCAGCGACCGCTGAGCCGCACCCGTCCCCACGGGGCGCACGAAGCCCCGGGACGCGCATAGCACGGGGGCGGCGCGAGCCGGCGACGCGCGATCGCCTGACGGGCCCGCGGACCGGTGGTTGACTGCGAGGCATGCCGCAGTACGAGTTCGACGTGGACGCGTCGATCGCCGCCGGGTGGGACCGCTTCGCCTCCCACCTCGCGGAGCTGATGCGCGACCTGGCGCCGGGCGGCACGTTCGACATCGCCGTCCCCGTGCTCGGCTCCCCCTCCTCGCGCACCCCGTTCGTGCGGTTCACCGTGACGGAGCCGGGGACCGTCCGCGTCGAGGTCTCCGGAGGGCAGGAGGACGGGGACGGGCTCGGGCCCACGCACCTGGTCCACCTGGGCGCGCTCGGGTGGGAGGACCCCGCGGAGGACACCGTGGGCCCCCACGTCCGGGTCCGCACCGGGGAGGCGGACGAGGCGGCCCGTCTCGTGGCGGCGACCCTCGAGCGCGTCTTCGGCATCCCGCACCCCGTGTTCCTCCACGACGCGACGGGCCCCACCCGGCCCGAGCGCGCGACCCCCGACGCCTCCCCTCCGGAGCACCCCGACTTCGCCGCCCTGCCCATCGGCACGCCCGACGAGGCCACCCGGGCCGTGGGGACCGCGCTGGCCGAGATCTACGAGCGGGACGTCCCCGCCGACGAGCACGACGTGTTCGCCGTCCCCGCGGGGAGCGCGCTGCTCTTCGTCCGCGTCCACCGCTCGCTCCCCCTCGTGATCTTCCGCAGCCCGCTGGTCTCCTCGGTGCGGGACGTCGCCGCCGCGGAGACCGAGGTGGCGATCCTCAACCGGGACTCCCTGTGGTGCCGGTACGTGTTCGACGGCGAGACGATCTACGCGGAGTCGGAGCTCGTCGACCGCGTGTTCGTCACCGTCAACTTCAAGATCCAGCTCATCGAGATGGCGACCGAACTCGACGACGTCGACGAGGACCTGGCCCGCCGGGTGTCCGGGAAACGCTGGTCCGACCTGCGTGCCGCGGACGACCGCGGGTCACCCGAGCAGTAATCTGGCACCGCCGGGACGGCCCCGGCACCCGCCCGTGTGCCCCCGAGGAGTACCCCATGCGTCGCGCCGCCCCCGCCGCCGTGATCGTGGCCCTAGCGCTGTCGCTGGCCGCGTGTTCGTCCGAGGACGAGGGGCCCGGCACCGCCGTCCCCACCACGACGGCCTCGGGGCCCGTGGCGAGCTCCCAGCAGTTCGACCGCCCCTTCCCGGTGACCGGCGACGGCTGGGACGCCACCGTCACCGTCTCGAACCTCCGGATCGTGCCCTCCTCGGTGTACTCCGACACCGTGGTGGCGGTGGACGTGCGCGCCGTCCAGGCCTCCGGCCAGCCCGTCATCGAGCCCTCCGACCTCCGGGCCTTCGACCCCTCGGGGCGCCAGCTCGAGCGGATCGACAACCCCGCCGGCACGGTCGAGGACCCGCTCATCCGATCGGTCATGGCCACCCCGGGCGAAGAGGTCCGCGGGATGGTCGCGTGGACCATGCCGCCCGGCTCACGGGTCGGCCGCATCGAGCTGGTGACGCCGGGGACGATCGGTTCGTTGACCGTCACCCGCCAGCCGGCGGACCCGCAGGCGACGCCGGCTCAACCCGTCACGTAGGTCCAGCGCCCGCCCCGGCGCTCGAACGTCGACCGCTCGCGGTGCACGTCCGCGGCGCCGTCGACGGTGAAGCGGGCCTCGAACTCCACGACTCCGGTCACCTCGTCCGGGCCGCCGCCGGACACCTCGAGAACCCGCAGACCCGTCCACGTCACGCCGCCGGTGTCCACGGTCGCGGGCCTGGTCCGCGGGTGCCACGTCCGCCACAGGTGCTCGGTCTCGCCGAGGACGAAGGCGGTGTACCGGGACCGCATCAGCGCCTCCGCGGTCTCCGCGGGAAGGCCGTCCAGCACCAGCGGACCACAACAGGCGTCGAGGCCGCGGCCGCTGCCGCAGGGGCACGCCCTCATCGCCGCGCGCTCCAGCCCCGCGGGGCGCTGCCCCAGAGCACCGATCGCGGGTAGGCGCGGACGATCTCCTCGGCGAGCCGGTCGGCGTCGTCCGCCAGCTCCCGCCCTCTCGCCGTGGCGACGAGCCGGTCCGCCTGTCCCTCCACCAGGCCGAGCGCCCGGGCACGGGAATCCAGCACGAGCACCGGGTAGGCCAGCGCCTCCGGGACGCCGACGGGCCGGTGCGCGCCCGCGGTGTGCCCGGGGTCGGTCCAGCGGCGGGCGGCGAGGATCTCGGTCACGGCCGGCTTGGTGAGCCGGCCGGACACCGTGAGCGCGCGGCCACTGCCCACCCAACGGACGAACCAGGCCATGATCTCCGCCTCGCGCCGGGCGATGTCCCGGCGACCGTGCGGCAGGTGGATCGCGGCCCGCACCGCGGCGTCCC
>DUTZ01000604.1 GCA_012841845.1 Actinomycetales bacterium
AAGTATCGCGTCATCACCACCTCCGATCGTGGCCATGCCGGCATGCTGCAAGCCGCCCGCTGGCTGGCGCAGAAGGAAATCGCGGAGATGCAGGCCGACGCCGCACCCTGATCCGGTCCGCATTTCCGTATGCGCTTCACAGACAATCCCCGCCACGGCGGGGATTGTTGTTTGAAGCTTCCTGCGCCACGCTGCGGCTGAACCGGACACCGGCCGGATCACGCTTCTCCGCAGCCGATCCCGGAACCTTGCCACGCGTCCGTGGTCTACTTCGTTTCCGGCCGCGCCGCAGCGGCCCCACACCCAACCCGGGAGATTCTCGATGTTGCAACGCACCGCGCCCCGTTTCGGCCTGTCCGCCGCCCTGCTGTGCCTGTCGGCCCTGCTGTTTTCCGCTGCCGCACCGGCTCAGGCCGACACCCTGGTGGAAGGCCAGGACTACCAGCTGATCGATCCGCCGGTGCCGACCCGCGCCGAGAGCGGCATCGAAGTGGTCGAAGTCTTCGGCTATTCCTGCTCGCATTGCGCCAACTTCGCGCCAGTCATCACGCAGTGGAAGAAATCCCAGCCCGATGACGTGGTGGTGGAATACGTGCCGGCCGTGTTCGGCGGCATCTGGGAAATCTACGCCCGGGTCTACTACACCGCCGAGGCGATGGGCGTGACCGAACGCACCCACGACGCACTGTTCCACGCGCTGCACACCGAACGCCGCCAGATCGGCAAGCTTGAGGACATCGCCGATTTCTACGCCGAGCACGGCGTCGACAAGGAACAGTTCCTGTCCACGATCGACAGCTTCGTGGTCAACAGCAAGATCGCCGACGCCCGCACCCGGGTCGCCGGTTACGGCGTGGAAGGCACCCCGACCATCATCGTGGCCGGCAAATACCGCGTGATGGCTCCGCGCGAAGGCGGTTATCCGCGCATGCTGGAAATCACCGACGCACTGGTCGCGCGTGAACGCGCCGCCAAGGCCGGCGGCAACTGAACCACGGCAGCCGGGTGCGGCTTGATCGCGCCGCATCCCGGCCCCACGTGCACCTCATGGCCAAGTCCCACGCATCCGCAGCCGCCGCGCCCATGCCGGTCAGCGACGAACAGCGCCTGACCCTGCTGAGCGCCAACATCCAGGCGGGCAATGCCACCGCCAAGTACCGCGACTACGTCACCGGCTCGTGGAACCACGTACTGCCGGGCTGGCGCAAGCGCAGCAATCTGGATGTACTGGCCGACAAAGCCTCGCAGTTCGACATCGTCGGCCTGCAGGAAGCCGATGCCGGCTCGCTGCGCTCCGGCTTCATGAACCAGACCCACTACCTGGCCGAACGCGCCGGTTTTCCGTACTGGAGCCACCAGCCCAACCGCCGCGTGGCCGGCATTGCGGCCAGTGCCAACGGTCTGCTGTGCCGGCTGGAACCGGACGAGGTGGTGGATTATGTGCTGCCCAGCCGCATCCCCGGACGCGGCGCCCTGCTGGTGCGCTACGGCGACGGCAAGGATTCGCTGACGGTGGCAATCGCACACCTGTCCCTGTCGCCGCGTGCCCGCAGCGCGCAACTGGCCTTCCTGGGTGAACTGCTGTCCGGGCCGGGCCACAAGGTGCTGATGGGCGATTTCAACTGCGAATCGGACTCCTGCGAAATGGATGTCCTGTACCGCCACACCCCGCTGCAACCGCCGGAACAACGCCTGCTGTCGTTCCCCAGCTGGCAGCCCAAGCGCGCCATCGACCACATCCTGGTGTCCTCCGATGTCAACGTTGAGCGGCGCTGGACGCTGGCCGACCTGTCCTCGGACCATCTCGCCGTGGCGGCCGAAATCGCATTGCCGGGCTGGCCGCAACGCGCCGACTGAGCCGGTGTACCGCCACTGCGGGAACGCCGACGCCGGCGCCGCAGGTCCTACACTGTGCCGACCATGTCCCACTCCCGCCTGATCCCTCGCCATTTCCGCCTGCTGCAAGCTCTTGGCCTGCTCGGCATCGCCCTGTTGCTGCTTGCGCCTGCCGCAGCCGCCGACCTTGCCAGCCAGCGCGGCAGCTTCAAACGTGCGCTGGAAACCGCCGAAAACCGCCCACCGGCCGAATTTTCCGCGGTCGCCAAACGCCATGCCGGCCATCCGCTGGCACCGTATCTGGAATACGCCGCACTGCGCCGCCAGCTCGAACACATCGACGCGGCCCGCATCGCCGACTTCGCCGAGCGCCACGCCGATCTTCCGATCACCCCGCTGCTGCGCAGCCAGGCCCTGCATGCGCTGGCCAAGCGCAAGGACTGGGCCGGGTTCCGCCAGCTGTATCGCGGCAGCAGCGACGCCAGCCTGCGCTGCGCCGACCTGCTCTCGCGCGGCACCGCCACACCCGATTCCCAATGGCTGGATGCCGGTCTGGAGCTGTGGCTGCATGGCCGCTCGCAACCGGCGATCTGTGACGAAGTGTTCGCGCGCCT
>DUTZ01000241.1 GCA_012841845.1 Actinomycetales bacterium
GCGTCACCGACGCCTGACCGGACCCCGTCCCACCCTCGCGGTGGGGCGGGGTCCGTCGTGTATCCGCCCTGCGGCATCCTGGACGCATGACCGAGCAGACCACCCACCTCGACGACCCGCGCCGCATCCTGCTCGAGCACTCCGACGGCAGCACCAGTCCGCTGCTGGTCCTCGATGCCGCCCGGTCCGATGCGGATCTGCCCGCGGTCCTCGTCCTGCCCGGCATCGCCGTCGGCGCCCGGTACTACCGGCCCCTCGCCCGCGCGCTCGCCGCGCAGGGTGTGCCCGTGGCGATCACCGAGCTGCGTGGCCAGGGGGAGAGCACGCACCGTATCGGGCGCCGCGGCGGGGCGGCCGGCTACCACGAGAGCGCCGCCGAGGACGTGCCGCTCGCCCTGGACGCCCTCGAGCGAGAGCTCGGCGCCCGCTCCGTCGTCCTGCTCGGCCACAGCATGGGCGCGCAGATCGGCGTCTACCACCTCGCTCGACACGACCCGCGCGTCGTCGGCCTCGTCGCCGTGGCCGCACAGTCGCCGTTCCACCGCGGCTTCCCCGGCCGCATGGGGCGGCGCCTGCGGGTGGGCGCGGTGCTGCTGCCGGCGATCGGTTGGCTGGCCGGCCACGTACCGGGCGCGTTCTTCGGCGCCAAGGGCCGCGTGCCGGCCGACCGCATCCGCGACTGGTCCCGCCTCGCCGCCCGTGGCGTCATGCAGCCCGCACGCGCGGACCTCGACTACCCCGCCGCGCTGGCCGAGGTGACCGTACCCGTGCTCTCGGTGGTGATCGCCGGCGACGAGCTGGCCCCCGAGAGCGCCGCGCGACGCCTCCTGGGAATGCTCCCGTCCGCGCGCACGACCCTCGAGGTGGAGCCCGAGCCGCTCGGCCACAACACGTGGGCGCGCAACCCCGACGCGATCGCCGAGCGCGTGTTGGCCTGGCTGCGGCGCGAGTCCCCGGGCGCGGAGCGGGCTACGACGGCGAGGTGAGCCTGCGCCGGAAGAACTCGTAGAGCAGCACGGCCTTCCGCGCCTCCTGCGCGTTGTTGGCGGCGCCGCCATGACCGCCCTCGATGTTCTCGTAATACGCCACGTCGTGGCCGGCGGCCTCGAGCGCAGCGGTCATCTTGCGGGCGTGGGCCGGGTGGACGCGGTCGTCGCGCGTAGAGGTGGTCATGAGCACGGGCGGGTAGCGCACCTCGGAGGCGGGCCGGACGTGCTGGTACGGGGAGTAGGCGCCCAGGAAGTCGTCCCAGTCGGCGGAGTCGGGGTCGCCGTACTCGGCCATCCACGAGGCGCCCGCGAGCAGCAGGTGGTACCGCCGCATGTCGAGCAGCGGCACGGCGATCGCGATCGCCCCGAACAGCTCCGGGTAGCGGGTGAGCATGACGCCCATGAGCAGCCCGCCGTTGGAGCCGCCGTGCGCGCCGAGCTGCGGCACCGTGGTGACCCCGGTGTCGACGAGTGCGCGGGCGACGGCCGCGAAGTCCTCATAGGCGCGCGGCCGCTTCTCCCGCAGGGCCGCCGCGTGCCAGGAGGGGCCGTACTCGCCGCCGCCGCGGATGCCGGCGATCACGAACACGCCGCCCTCCTCGAGCCACAGCGCCCCGCGCAGCGCGGCGTAGGCCGGCCGCATGGGGATCTCGAATCCTCCGTAGCCGTAGAGGATCGTCGGCCGCGGGGCGTCGGGGTCGGTGCCGGCCGGGGCGGGCCCGCGCAGGACGGTGTAGGGGACCGGGGTGCCGTCGTCGCTGATCGCCGTGTGCCGAGCGACCTCCACGCCGTCGGGGTCGAAGCGGTGCGGGGTCGAGCCGAGGGTCTCCGTGCTGCCGTCCGCGCGGAGCAGCACGAGCGAGGGCGGCACCACCGGACCGGAGACGGCGAGCAGCGCGTCGTCGGGGTGCGGGGCGCCGGCCCCGGGGCCGGGGGAGTGGCGGTCGCAGGAGAGCACGTCCACCGACACGTGCTCCGGCAGGCCCGCCACGGGCAGCCGGTCCCACGCCCGGCCCGGCTCCCGGCCGGCCGGATCGGGGATCGCGAACGCCTCGAGGCGTGACTCCGCGTGCTCGAGCACCGTGAGCAGGAGCCGCCCCCGTCCCCAGCTCACGTCCTCGACGGTCCGCGTGGGGAAGGCGCCGTCTACGGCGGGCTCGGGCGCGAAGAGCACCGTGGGCTCGGGCAGGCGAGCCGGATCGGCGTCGAGCGCCGCCCACGGCACAGCCAGCACCGACCCTCCCGGGTGCACGCGGCCGGCCACCTCGAGGTCGGTGCGCGGGCGCAGGAGCAGCCAGTCGCCCGAGGACTCCACCCGGCAATCGACCGGCACGGGGATCCGGGCCGGGGTGGCCGCCGTGGGGTCGGTGTGCGGCGGCAGGAACCACACGTGTGAGGTGTGGAAGTCCGGGGCGCGGCTCAGGAGGACCCGCCCGGTGGCGGGGTCACAGGAGGCGCCGACGGCGACGTCGTCGTCCTCCCCGGCCAGCAGCACCGGGGCCTGCGCCGGGGCGGTCCCCCGGCGCCACAGCCGCACGAGGCGGGCGTACCCGGAGTCGGTGACGTCCCCGCCGTCGGGGTCCAGCGGCGCCGCGAGCAGGACGGTGTCGGCGTCCACCCAGGACACCGAGCACTTGACCTCGGGGAGGTGGAAGCCGCCCTCCTCGGCGGGGACGAAGCGGCGGGTGGCCGGGTCGAACTCCCGCACCTCGACCGCGTCCGCCCCGCCCCGGGACAGGGAGACCAGCGCGCGGTCGTCCGCCGGGCGGCGCACCGTGGTGCCCGAGTACACCCAGTTGACGCCCTCCCGCTGGGCGAGCGCGTCCACGTCGAGCAGGACCTCCCACGCCGGGTCGTCCGAGGCCGGCGCGCCGCACGCGAGCACCGACCACGGGGCCCGACGCCACAGCCCGCGCGGGTGCGCGGCGTCCCGCCAGAAGTTGTACGCGTGTCCACCGCGCAGGACCGGCCAGGCGATGCGGTCGCTCGCGTCGAGGATCCCCAGCGCGCGGGCGTGCGCGGCCTCCGCGCGGTGGCCGCCGGCCAGGTCGGCCACGGTGCGGTCCCCACGAGCGCGAACCCAGTCCAGGGCCGCCGCGGACTCGATCTCCTCGAGCCACAGGTTAGGGTCCGTCTCCTCCGGTGCTGCCATGCCCCCGATGATGCCGCGAACGGGACCGCTCGGGCCATTCGGGACCCATCCTGAGAAAAGTCTTGTTACCGGGCCGTCACTTCCGTACGATCACCTCTGAACCCGGACCGACTGGCCGGGCCACCCCCGCCTGAGCAGGGGTGACCACCACATGCAACGGAGATTCACCATGGGCTCTTCCATCCTCGGCTCGCTCGGCGGCTCGTCCGACGGCTCGCTCGGCAACCTCACCGGCAGCTCCGGCGACTCGATCACCGACAAGATCGCCGAGGCCATCGGCGACGCGGTCGCCGAAATGCTCAAGACGGTCCTGGGCAACATGTCCTGATCGCCTGACGCGACCCCTCCGTCGCCGCCCCCCGCCCACCGCGGGGGGCGGCGACGGTGTATTTCGCGCCCGCTCGGCCTGCCAGGACGCCGCGGAGCGCCTACCCTGTGTGTCGTGGCTGACACTCATTACGACCTCATCGTCCTCGGCGCGGGCCCCGGTGGCTACGTCGCCGCCATCCGCGCCTCGCAGCTCGGCCTCAAGGTGGCCGTGGTCGAGGAGAAGTACTGGGGCGGTGTCTGCCTCAACGTGGGCTGTATCCCGTCCAAGGCGCTGCTCCGCAACGCCGAGCTGGCGAACCTGTTCCACAACGACGCCAAGACGTTCGGCATCTCCGGCGACGTGACGTTCGACTACGGCGCCGCGCACGACCGGAGCCGCAAGGTCTCCGAGGGCATCGTCAAGGGTGTCCACTACCTCATGAAGAAGAACAAGATCACGGAGATCGACGGCTTCGGCACGTTCGTCGACGACAAGACGATCGAGGTGGACGGCACCGAGTACACCTTCGACAACTGCATCATCGCCACCGGCTCCGTGGTCAAGACCCTCCCCGGCATCGAGCTCAGCGAGAACGTGGTGGGCTACGAGGAGCAGATCCTCTCCCGCGACCTGCCGGAGTCGATGGTGATCGTGGGCGCCGGCGCGATCGGCATGGAGTTCGCCTACGTCCTGGCCAACTACGGCGTCGAGGTGACGATCGTCGAGTTCATGGACCGCGTCCTGCCCAACGAGGACGTGGAGGTCTCCAAGGAGATCACCAAGCACTACAAGAAGATGGGCGTCACGCTCCTCACCGCCCACAAGACCACCAAGGTCACCGACAACGGCGACTCGGTCGACGTGGAGATCGAGAAGAAGGACGGCGGCGACTCGCAGACGCTCACCGTGGACAAGGTCCTCGTGGCCGTCGGCTTCTCCCCGCGCGTCGAGGGCTTCGGCCTGGAGAACACGGGCGTCGAGGTCTCCGACCGCGGCGCGATCGAGATCGACGACCACATGCGCACGACCGTCGACGGCATCTACGCGATCGGCGACGTCACCGCCAAGCTGCAGCTCGCCCACGTGGCGGAGGCCCAGGGCGTCGTGGCCGCCGAGACCATGGCCGGCGCCGACACCCAGACCCTCGGCGACTACCGGATGATGCCGCGCGCCACCTTCTGCCAGCCGCAGGTCGCCTCGTTCGGCCTCACCGAGGCGCAGGCGAAGGACGAGGGCTACGACGTCAAGGTGGGCAAGTTCCCCTTCTCCGCCAACGGCAAGGCCCACGGCCTGGGCCACGCGGTGGGCTTCGTCAAGGTGGTGGCCGACGCCACGCACGGCGAGCTGCTCGGCGCGCACATGATCGGCCCGGACGTCTCCGAGCTCCTGCCCGAGCTCACGCTGGCGCAGATGTGGGACCTCACGGCCGAGGACATCGGCCGCAACGTCCACACGCACCCGACGCTCTCGGAGGCCATGAAGGAGGCCGTCCACGGCGTCGGCGGCCACATGATCAACCTCTGACGAGGGGGTGTGCGCTGTGTCTTGCTCCGGCGGGACACAGCGCACACCGGCGCGGGCTACTCGGCGTCGAGCAGCTTGGTCATCTGCGCCTTGTAGATCTCGTCGATCGCGTTGCTGGCCTCCGGCAGGACCGGGTCCGCGGCGGGGTCGGTGCCGGCGGCGGTGTACTCCACGGAGGTGGTGGTGCCGCGCGCGTAGCCGTGGACGATCACCGTGCGGTTGACGGCCCGGTTGCCGGCCTCGTCGGTGGTCACGAAGTCGCTCGTCACGCGGAAGCCCTCGGTGCCCGGGATCGCGGGCGCGTCGCTGACCGTCATGGTCAGCTCCAGGTTCTCGTTGGTCGCGCTCCTCGACGTGGTACACGCCTCGAACAGGGAGCGGTCCAGGAAGCCGTCGAGCCGCTTGCTCAGCAGCGCCACGCCGAAGGTGTGGACGGTCTCGTCCTCCTCCGACTGCTTGTAGCTGATCGCCGACATCGGGGCCTCGGAGGCGACGTAGTTGTTGATCGCCTCCTGTCGGGAGACGGTGTCGCATGCCGGGTCCTGCATGAGCTCGCGGCCCTGGTTCTCGACGAGCCTGTCCACCGCGGGCCGGAGGGTCTCGGGGTCCAGCCGCTGGACCACGCCCTCGCCCGGCGCCTCGCCCTCGCCCAGGAGGAGATCCCCGACCGGGGTGGCGGGCAGCTCGTCGCTGACGCCCTCGGCCGTCTCCGAGGTCTCGGCCCCGGTGTCGGCGGTGGCCTCGCCCTCCTCGGCGTCCGAGGTGCAGGCCGTGAGTGCGGCCGCGGTGGCGAGGGCGATACCGGCGACGGCGATGCGGCGGGGGGTTCTGGTGCGCAGGCGCATCTCTCTCCTTCAATTCGGATCCACTCACCATAGTGCCACCGCTGGCCGCTGTGACCTTCATCCTCCGCGTGTGGTGCGCCGGGCGCCGACTTCGTCTCCGGGCGTCGGGTGGCTACCCTTGGCACGTCGCCGGAGGTGATCCCTCCCTGCTCCCCTCGACCCCGACAGGACACGACCATGGACTACGACGGCGTTGACGCCGTGCTCTTCGACCTCGACGGGGTCATCACCCCGACGGCCGAGAAGCACATGCAGGCCTGGAACCGGATGTTCACCACCTACTTCACCGAGCGCGGGATCGACCCGTACTCGGACGAGGACTACTTCCGCTACATCGACGGCAAGCCCCGCGTCGAGGGCATCGCCTCGATGCTCGCCGCGCGCGGCCTCGAACTGCCCGCCGGGGGTGACGACGACACCGCCGACGCCGACACCGTGACCGGTCTCGGGCTGCGCAAGAACGACGTCTTCCTGGAGCTGCTCGCCGAGGGGATCGAGGCCTACCCGGGCTCCGTCCGCTACCTCGACGCGCTGGAGGCCGCCGACATCGCCTCGTGCGTCGTCTCGAGTTCCAAGAACGCCACCACGGTCCTCGAGGCCGCGGGCCTGCGCGAGCGCTTCGACGTGGTGGTCGACGGCGTGGTGGCCGCCCGCGAGGGCCTGGCCGGCAAGCCGCGCC
>DUTZ01000242.1 GCA_012841845.1 Actinomycetales bacterium
ACGGTCAACAAGGCCCTCGCCGAGTTCGCGCACCGCGGCTGGCTGCGCCTCGAGGGCAAGTCGGTCATCATCTCGGACACCGAGCGCCTGGCCCGCCGCGCCCGCTGACCCCGCCCCGCGCCTGCTCCTTTCCGGGCCCCGCACCCGCCGCGAAATCAGCGACTCAGCTGGTGAATCGGCACGCTCAGGCGCCGTCGCGGTCCAGGCGGTCGAGGTAGCGCAGCGCCACGAGCGTGGACTGCTCGGCCACGGTGAGCAGGAACGGCGAGACGTCGCGGTAGATGTGCTGCGTGATCGCCGCGGCGGAGGCGTCGGCACCGAGTTCGGCGCGCGCGGACACGATCTGCTCGAGCCGGTCGCGCCGGTGCCGCGCCAGGACCTGGGCGGCGCGGGCGGTGTTCTCCACGTCGGGCCCGTGGCCGGGGATGCCCGTCACGCCGTCGGCGCGCGCGGCCAGGGTGTCGAGGCTCGCCAGGTAGTCGCCGAGGTCGCCGTCGGTCGAGTCGAGCACGGTGGAGTCGCGGCCGAGGATCGTGTCGCCCAGCACCACGCAGTCGGCGGGGGCGGTGAACCCCGCGTCCGCCCGGCGGACCTCGACGCACACCGAGTCGGCGGTGTGTCCGGGCGTCGCGAGCACGGTGAGGTCCAGGCCGGCGGCGTGCACCACCTCGTCGTCGTCGAGCGGCGCGGCGTCCCGGCAGAACCGCTCCTGCACCGCGCGGACGGGCACGGCACCTCCCGCGCCCACGCCCACGCCCTCCCCCTGCGCGGCGAGGGCGTCGCGCAGCTGGTCGATGCCGTCGGTGTGGTCGGGGTGGCGGTGGGTGACGACGACGAGTTCGACCGCCCCGGCGAGGGCGGCCACCCGCTCGGCGTGCCCGCGGTCGTCCGGCCCGGGGTCCACCACGACGGAGGTGGGCGAGCCCGGGGCGCGCAGGACGACCGTGTTGGTGCCCTCGAACGTCATCTCCGAGGGGTTGTCGCAGAGGATCACCCCGGCCAGGTCCGTGACCGGCCGCAGCGTCTCGTACGCCGGGAACCGGATCGGGGCGAGGCCGGAACTCATGTCGGTCAGCCCTCGACCTCGACGACCATCTCGACCTCGACCGGCGCGTCCAGCGGCAACTCGGAGACGCCGACGGCGGAGCGGGCGTGCACGCCGGAGTCGCCGAAGATCTCGCCGAGCACGTCGGAGGCGCCGTTGACGACGGCCGGCTGGCCGCCGAATCCGGGCGCGGAGGAGACGAACCCGACGACCTTGACGATCCGCACCACCGAGTCGATGCCCACGAGGCCGTCGACCGCGGCGAGCGCGTTGAGGGCGCAGCGGCGGGCGAGCTCGGCGGCGTCCTCGGGCGAGACCTCCGCGCCGACCTTGCCGGTCGCGGCGAGTGCGCCGTCGACCATCGGGAGCTGGCCGGAGGTGAAGACGTAGGCGCCGGAGCGCACGGCCGGCACGTAGTTGGCCACCGGCGGCACGACGGTCGGCAGCTCGATCCCGAGCTGCTCGAGCTTGCGGGTCCAGTAGCCGGGGGTGTCGGAGTCCGGCATCAGAGACGACGCTTCATGTAGGCGACGTGCTGCTCGCCCGTGGGGCCCGGCAGCACGGAGACGAGCTCCCAGCCGTCACCGCCCCACTGGTCGAGGATCTGCTTGGTGGCGTGGGTGAGCAGCGGGACGGTGGCGTACTCCCACCGGGCCGGGCTCGCGGCTGTGGCGTCGGTCTCGCTCATGCGCCCCACTCTAGGGAACGGCGCACCTCCCCGCGAGGAGGGCCTCCGCCCCCTAGGGTGGAACCCATGCCCTCCACGTCCCAGTCCGCGGCGCCGCCGACCCAGGCGACCATCGCCGACGCGCTCTCCACCGGGTGGTCCGAGAACTCGGCCCGCGCCGAGCTCCACTACGTGTCCGGGAAGGGGGGAACGGGCAAGACCACCGTCGCCACGTCGCTGGCGCTGGCGCTGGCCTCCCGCGGGCAGCGGGTGCTGCTGGTGGAGGTCGAGGAGCGCCAGGGCATCGCCCGCGCCTTCGACCGCGAGGCGCTGCCCTACCGCGAGGAGCTGGTGGCCAAGGTCGAGGGCGGCGGCCGCGTGTACGCGCTGGCGATCGACATCGAGGCCGCGATGCTCGAGTACCTCGACACCTTCTACCACCTGGGGATGGTGGGCAAGGCCATGCGGACGGTGGGGGCGATCGAGTTCGCCACCACCATCGCCCCCGGGCTCAAGGACGTGCTGCTCACCGGCAAGATCTACGAGGTGGTGACGCGCGAGCACACCAAGAAGGAGGTCTCGTACGACGCCGTGGTGGTGGACGCCCCGCCCACGGGCCGCATCGGCAAGTTCCTCGACGTGACCACCGCGATGGCCGACCTCGCGGCGGGCGGGCCGATCCGCCGGCAGGCCGAGGCCGTGTCCGAGCTCGTCCACTCGCCGCGGACGGTGGTGCACCTGGTCACGCTGCTCGAGTCGCTGCCCGTGCAGGAGACGATCGAGGCGGTCGAGGAGCTCGCCGGGCACGGCATCCGGGTGGGCGAGGTGGTGGTCAACCGCGCCGAGCCACGGCACCTGGACGACGACGGGCTCGCGCGCATCGCCGACGAGCGGATCGACGCCGAGGCCGTCCTGGACGGGCTCACCGAGAGCGGCCTGAAGCTCGACGAGGAGGGCCTGCAGGGCCTGCTCGTCCAGGCCATCGAACACGCCCGCGTGGCCACCGGCCAGCTCGAGGCCGGCGAACGCCTCACCTCGGCCGGCTGCTCGACCGTGGTCCTGCCGGCCCTGCCCCACGGCGTCGAGGTCGCCGATCTCTACGACCTCGCCTCCGCCCTCGTCGACCAGGGAGTGCGCTGACATGACACGACGCCTCGACATGACCACCCTGCTCACCGACCCGGCGACGCGCGTCGTGGTCTGCACCGGCGCCGGCGGCGTGGGCAAGACCACCACCGCCGCGGCCGTCGCGCTGCGCGCCGCGGAACTGGGCCGGCACACCGTGGTCCTCACGATCGACCCCGCGCGGCGACTCGCCCAGGCGATGGGCGTGGACGACCTGTCCAACGAGCCGTCCCCCGTCGAGCTCGAGCCCGAGGTGGCCGAGGCCGGCGGCTCGCTGCACGCGATGATGCTCGACATGCGGCGGACCTTCGACGAGCTGGTCACCGCCAACACCACGCCCGAGAAGGCGCAGTCGATCCTGGACAACCGCTTCTACCAGACCATGGTCACCTCCTTCGCCGGGACACAGGAGTACATGGCCATGGAGAAGCTCGGGCAGTTGCTCGACGACTCGACGTGGGACCTCGTCGTCGTCGACACTCCCCCCTCCCGCAACGCCCTGGACTTCCTCGACGCGCCCCGGCGCCTCGGGTCGTTCCTCGACAGCCGGCTCATGCGGCTGCTCTCGGCGCCGGGTCGCGGCGTGGGCCGGCTCGTCACCGGCGCCATGAGCACCGCGCTGCGCGGCGTGTCCACGGTGGTGGGCTCGAGCATGCTCAAGGACGCCTCCGAGGTCGTGGTGGCGCTGGACACGACGTTCGGCGGGTTCACCACGCGCGCGGCGCGGACCCAGGCGATCCTGCGCCGCAAGGGCACGGAGTTCCTCGTGGTCTCGTCGGCGGAGCGGCCCGCGCTGCGGGAGGCCGCGTTCTTCGCCGAGCGGCTGTCGGAGGAGAAGATGCCGCTGGCGGGGGTCGTGGTCAACCGCACCCACCCGCGGCTCACGGACCTCACGGCCGAGCAGGCGTGCGCGGCGGCGGACCGGCTCGCGGGCAGCAACCCGGAGGCGGAGGCGGTGCTGCGGATCCACGCCGACCGGGCGCGGACGGCGACGCGGGAGGTGCGGCTGCTGGAGTCGTTCACCAGCACCCACCCGGACGTGGCGATCGTCGGCGTGCCGTCGCTGCCCTTCGAGATCTCCAACCTCGAGGCGCTGCGGTCGGTGGGCGATCAGCTCTGCGGCTGACGCCGGAGGCCCGCGGGTGTGAGCCGGGGGTTCCTCAGTACGTGGCGGAGTGGCGCTCGATCTGCTGGGCGAAGAAGTCGGCCCAGGACCGGACCTCGGGGTGCTGCTTGAGCAGGGCGCGGCGCTGACGCTCGGTCATGCCGCCCCACACGCCGAACTCCACGCGGTTGTCGAGCGCGTCGGCG
This sequence comes from Actinomycetales bacterium, assembly GCA_012841845.1. Lineage (GTDB taxonomy): Bacteria > Actinomycetota > Actinomycetes > Mycobacteriales > Mycobacteriaceae > Dietzia. The sequence goes on from DUTZ01000242.1 coordinate 4,149, forward strand.
CGGCACTGGAGCAGGACGGGGCAGTGCCGGCAGATCGAGGCGGCCTTGCGCTGGGCGGCGCCGCGGACGAAGAGCTCGTCCGGGTCGATGTCGCGGCAGCGGGCCTGGGCGACCCATTCCTGACGACCCTCCCCGAGGATCGTCTCCTCGGAGCCGAGGGGGTTGCTGGTCCCGGGGCGGACCCGGGGGTCGGCAGAACGCGAGGTTCCGGGAAGGGTGGCCGTCATCGAAGTACCCCTGTCTGTATGGAGACGCCCCGGGAACCCGGGCGCGCCTCCGGCCTTCTGAACCCGCCCGGCTCGGCCGGGTTCACCAACGTGCCGCGGTGGACCGGAACTCGTCCCGGCCGTCTCGCGTTCCCCAATATTGTTACCGCAGTCACACAACAGAAGTAAAGAGTCAGCTCACCGACACGGCCCGCCGAGGGTGTCCGAACGGGGGTGTTCACGTACCCTGGGCGCGTGTCGGCCTTCAATTCCCTGGGAAAACTCGCCGCGGCCTGCGTCGCGGCGGGGGTGGTCACGGCCGGGGCCGTGTTCCCCCTCGCCGGAGCGGCAGGGCTCGCCTCCAACAAGATGGCGGATTCCCTCGCCGGGACGTCGGCCGACCTCATCAAGGGCGACCTGCCGTCGATCTCCACGGTCACCGACTCCGCGGGGGAGCCGATCGCGTGGCTGTACGACCAGCAGCGGGTGCTCGTCCCCAGCGAGGAGATCTCGCAGAACATGAAGCTGGCGATCATCGCGATCGAGGACCGCCGGTTCGCCGACCACCAGGGTGTGGACTGGCGCGGCACCGTCCGCGCGTTCCTCACCAACGCCACCGCCGGCGACGTCCAGCAGGGCGCCTCCACCATCGACCAGCAGCTGGTCAAGAACTTCCAGTTCCTCGTCTCCGCGGAGAACGACGCCGAACGGCGCGCCGCCGTCGAGACCACCCCCGCCCGCAAGATCAAAGAGATCCGGATGGCGCTCACCCTGGACAAGGAGCTGAGCAAGGAGGAGATCCTCACCAAGTACCTCAACCTGGTCTCCTTCGGCAACGGCGCCTTCGGCGTCCAGACCGCCGCCCAGACCTACTTCGGGGTCGACGCCAAGGACCTCACCGTCCCGCAGTCGGCGATGCTCGCCGGCATGGTCCAGTCCACCAGCGGGTTCAACCCGTACACCAACCCCGAGGCCACCACGGACCGCCGCAACACGGTCATCGACACGATGGTGGAGACCGGCGCCGTCACGGCGGCCGACGGCGCGGCGTACAAGGCCGAGCCGCTCGGCGTCCTCGACCGGCCCAAATCGCTGCCCCGCGGCTGCATCACGGCCGGCGACGCCGGCTTCTTCTGCGACTACGTGCTGGACTACCTCAATCAGAACGGCCTGAGCCGGGAGATGGTGGAGCAGGGCGGGTACACCATCCGCACCACCCTCGACGAGCGCGTGCAGGCCTCGGTCCAGCGGTCGCTGGACACGTTCGGCAACCCCAAGGGCCAGGGCGTGGCCGAGGTGATGAGCGTCGTGCGCCCCGGCAAGGAGTCCCACAAGGTCGTGGCGGTGGCCTCGAGCCGCCAGTACGGCCTGGACCAGTCCGCCATGGAGACCGTCCAGCCGCAGCCGTTCTCCCTCGTCGGCGACGGCGCGGGCTCGGTCTTCAAGATCTTCACCGTGGCCGCCGCCATGGAGCAGGGCATGGGCACCAACACCACGCTCTCGGTGCCGAACCGCGTGCAGGTGTCGGGCCTCGGCGCCGGCGGCGCCGCCGGCTGCCCGCCCGGCCAGTACTGCGTGGAGAACGCGGGCGCCTACCCGGACTCGCTGTCCGTGACGGACGCGCTCGCCCAGTCCCCCAACACCACGTTCATCAACCTCATCAAGGACGTCGGCGTCTCCCCGACCGTGGACATGGCGGTGCGCCTGGGGCTGCGGTCCTACGACCAGAAGGGGTCGGGCCCGGGCGGCGAGTCGATCGCCGGGTTCGTCAAGAAGAACAACCTCGGCTCGTTCACCCTGGGCCCCAACGCCGTCAACCCGCTCGAGCTCTCCAACGTGGGCGCCACCATCGCCTCGGGCGGCGTGTGGTGCCCGCCGAGCCCCATCGAGTCCATCACCGACCGCAACGGCAAGCCCGTCGAGCTCGCAGAGCCGGAGTGCGAGCAGGTGGTCGAAGAGGGCCTGGCAGACACGCTCGCCGTGGCCATGTCCAAGGACGGCGTGGGCGCCGGCACCGCGGCCAACGCCGCGGGCGCGGCGGGCTGGAGCCTGCCCAGCTCGGGCAAGACGGGCACCACCGAGGCCCACCGCTCGTCGGCCTTCCTCGGGTTCACCAACCAGTACGCCGCCGCCGTGTACGCCTACAACGACGGCACCACCACCACCGAGCTGTGCTCGGCCCCGCTGCGCCAGTGCTCGTACGGTGACCTCTTCGGCGGCATGGAGCCGGCCCGCACCTGGTACTCGGCGATGGGCCCCATCTCGACGATCTACGGCCCGGTCGCCCTCCCCGACCCGGACCCCGCCTTCCAGCGCGGGAAGAGCTCGGGCGGCCTGCCGGACGTCGAGGGCATGAGCCAGTCCGCGGCCACCTCGGTGCTCACCGCGGCCGGGTTCCAGGTCAACTCGCAGTTCGTCTCCGGCACCGGCCGCCCGTACGGCACGGTGATCGGGCTCGACGGCGGCACCGGCGTCCCCGGCGGCACGGTGACGATCCGCGTCTCCGACGGCTCCGGCGCGTCCGGAGGCGCGGGCGCGAGCGGCGGCCAGGGCGACTCGGGACCGCCCGCGGCGATCGGCGACGACCCCGTCGTCCTCAATGTCCCGGGCCTGGCCCCCATCACCATCGCCCCGCCGCCCTGAGCCCCGCCGCCCTCAGCCCCGCCGCACTGAGCCGCGTGACCCCGCCCGTCCGCGGCCCGGTGGGCGCACGCCCGCGTCGGTAGGCTGGCCGGATGCAGCGCCCCTCCC
>DUTZ01000243.1 GCA_012841845.1 Actinomycetales bacterium
ACCGCCGGCCCCGCCGGGGGCCGGGCAGTGCCCGCGCGCGGGCGGCCGCCCGGTGCCACTGGTCCACCTCGTCGTCGTGGACCCCGATCACCGTGAGGAGTGCCCCGAACGTCTCCCGGCTCGCGGCGGTGGGTACGTGCTGCCCGGAGAACCAGCCGGACGCGGTGCCCAGGGAGAGCCCCGGCACCCTGCGGACCACCTCGCGGATCGAGAGCCCGGCGGCCGTGCGCGCGGTGGTGAGGGCGGCGCCGAGTTCCCCTCGGGTCATCACCTGAGAGGGAACTGAGTCGCGGCCCGGGTGTCCGTCGGTGGCGCCCGGGGGTGTGGTCGGCTCGCTCATGGGCCCACCGTACGGCAGGGGCGAGTCCGTACGGTGACGATACGTGCAGGTTAACGGGTTATGTCCTACGAACGACCGACACGGCCGTACGGACTCGTACGGACAATTTCCGGGGCGTGGGCGGGTCTGTGGTCGCCACGCCATGATGAGGGCGCTCTCACTCACTCGGAGGTGTCCCGTGACCGCCACGATCCCCTTTCCCGCCCCGTCGCCCTCCCCCGGCCGGCCCGTCCCCCACGGCCGGGGCCCCGCCCGCCCCGAACTCTCCGAGCGGGAGGTCGAGGTGCTCGTGGCCTGGCTGCTCGCGGACACCAAGAAGGAGGTGACCGAGCGCCTCTTCCTGGCCGACAGCACCGTGAGCACGTACATCCAGCGGGTGCGGACCAAGTACGAGGCGGTGGGCCGGCCGGCCCGGACCAAGGTCCGGCTCTTCGTCCGCGCGCTCGAGGACGGGCTGGTCGACGTGGACGACCTCTGAGCAGGATTTCGTCCGGCGTCCCGGCGCGGGGTAGCCTTATCGGGTTGCTGACGCAACGACCCTCCTGCCACGGAGACACCGTGGCCGAATCTGTAGTCCACAGGAGGTGATGAGGTCCCGTGCGTCAATACGAAGTGATGGTCATCCTCGATCCGAGTCTCGACGAGCGCACCGTGGCCCCTTCCCTGGATACGTTCCTCAACGTGATCCGGCAGGAAGGCGGCTCGGTCGACAAGGTCGATGTCTGGGGCAAGCGTCGTCTCGCCTACGAGATCGACAAGCAGACCGAGGGCATCTACGCCGTCCTCGAGCTCAAGTCCGATCCGGATGCGGTCAAGGAGCTGGACCGCCAGCTCGGCCTCAACGAGAACGTGCTCCGCACCAAGGTGCTGCGCGCGGACAAGTGATCGGCGCCGCCACGTGACCCGAACTGTCCGACAGCCCACGTAGTCTGGGCCCAGTCGGTCGATCGGACCCCCACACACCACCTCAGGAGAAGCGCATGGCACAGGGCGACACCCCCATCACACTGGTCGGGAACATCGTCGCGGACCCCGAGCTGCGGTTCACGCCGTCGGGCGCCGCGGTGGCGAACTTCCGGGTCGCCTCCACCCCGCGCCGCTTCAACTCCCAGACCAACCAGTGGGAGGACGGCGAGGCGCTGTTCCTCACCTGCAACGTCTGGCGGCAGGCCGCCGAGAACGTCGCGGAGTCCCTCCAGAAGGGCATGCGCGTCATCGTCACCGGGCGGCTGCGGCAGCGCTCGTACGAGACCCGCGAGGGCGAGCAGCGCACCGTCTTCGAGGTGGAGGTCGACGAGGTGGGCCCGGCGCTCAAGTTCGCCACCGCCAAGGTCACCCGCGCCAGCCGCGACGGCGGCGGCGGTGGTGGCTTCCAGGGCGGCGGCCAGCAGGGCGGCGGCTACCAGGGGGGCGGTCAGGCCCAGGGTGGTTACGGCGGCGGTCAGGGTCGCGGCCAGCAGGACGACGACCCGTGGGGCAGTGCCCCGCAGGCCGGCGGTTCCGGTGGCTTCGGCGGCGGCATGGACGACGAGCCCCCGTTCTAGGACGCGGCGGCTCGATCCCCCGGGGGCGGCGCGCCCCCACCCACACGTAAGAGACATGACCTCGCGAGAGTCCGGCCCCCGGTCGGCTCGTCGGAGGAAAGAAAGGTAGAGGAGATCATGAAGCTGATCCTCACCGCCGACGTCGACAAGCTCGGTGCCCCGGGCGACATCGTCGAGGTCAAGGGCGGATACGGTCGTAACTTCCTGCTCCCCCGCGGGCTGGCCATCGTGGCCACCGCGGGCGCCGAGCGCCAGATCGAGTCCATCAAGCGGGCCCAGGAGGCCCGTGAGGTGCGCGATGCGGACCACGCCAACGAGCTCAAGCAGAAGCTCGAGTCGCTCGAGGGCGTGACGGTGTCCGTCAAGACCTCCGACACCGGCAAGCTCTTCGGTTCCGTCACGGCGGGCGACGTCGCGGGTGCGGTCAAGGCCGCCGGCGGCCCGACGCTCGACAAGCGGAACATCGAGATGCCCAAGGAGCACATCAAGTCGACCGGCACCCACAAGGTCGTCGTCGACCTGGGGCACGACACCACCGCCACCGTCGCGGTCGAGGTCGTCGCCGCCTGACATCCCCTGCAGGCCCCGGGGCCCCGTCCGACACCCGTTGTCGGCCGGGGCCCCTGGCCATTTCCGGGGCCGCGCCGGGGCGCCGGGAGGGGTGTGGACGGCCTGTGGATAACTCGGGGTGCGCGTCGCCCGGCCGTCGCTGGCGGGAACGGTGAAATTCATCCGCCGTTTTCCGTTGCACGCGCGTTCGCGGCGTGGTACCGGCGGGTATCCACGGATCGGATGACCTGCGCCGATAGTGGTGACCTGCGGTTTTATGCGAATCGACCTGGGCATTCCACCGGTTCTCCACAGTGATACACCGATCGGCCCTGCGTAACCTCCGTTCATCCACAACCATCCACAACCGGCCACTCGCGAATGTGGACAAACCTGTGGATAACGGTGTGACCGCGGCGGTGACCGTGTCCGAGCGGTCCCCTACAGTGGAGGAGTCGCGAGGGCCGCCTGGGGTCCGGCGGAGCGGAGAGGAGACGCCATGTCGCAGGGCGGGTACGACGGGCCGGACGAGCTCCCACCGCCGCCGGACGAGGGCGGCTCCGGCGAGTTCGGGCGCACCCCGCCCCAGGACCTCACGGCGGAGCAGTCGGTGCTCGGCGGCATGCTCCTGAGCAAGGACGCCATCGCGGACGTGGTGGAGGAGATCCAGCCGGGGGACTTCTACAAGCCGGCGCATCAGGCGATCTACGACGTGGTGCTGGACTTGTACGCGCGTGGCGAGCCGGCGGACGCCGTGACCGTGGCCGCGGAGCTCGACCGGCGGGGCGACCTGCGCCGGGCGGGCGGTGCCCCGTACCTGCACACGCTCATCTCGACCGTGCCGACGGCGGCCAACGCCGGCTACTACGCCCAGATCGTGGCGGAGAAGGCGGTGCTGCGCCGGCTCGTCGACGCTGGCACGCGCATCGTGCAGTACGGCTACTCCGGCTCCGAGGGGGCGGACGTCGCCGAGGTGGTCGATCGCGCGCAGGCGGAGATCTTCGACGTCACCGAGCGGCGCACCACCGAGGACTTCGTGATCATCGAGGAGCTCCTGCAGCCCACGATGGACGAGATCGACGCGATCCACACCGCCGGCGGCCTGAGCCAGGGCGTGCCCACCGGGTTCGCGGACCTCGACGCGGTGACCAACGGCCTGCACGGCGGGCAGATGATCATCATCGCCGCGCGGCCCGGCGTGGGTAAGGCCCTCGCGCTGGACACGGTGCTGCCCACGCCCGGCGGCGAGACCACGATGGGCGAGGTCGCCGTGGGGGACCGGGTCCTGGGCTCCGACGGCGAGGCGACCGAGGTCGTCGCGGTGACCGAGGTGTGGCGGGACCGTCCGTGCTACTGCGTGCGGTTCAACGACGGCGCGGAGATGATCGCCGACGCCGAGCACGAGTGGCGCATCGAGATGGGCGGGACCCAGCAGATCGTCACCACCACGTCGCTCGAGACGCTCATGCTGGTGTGCGACTTCGGCGTGGTGGTGCCCGAGCATCCCGACTCGGGCCGGCTCGACCGGCTCATCATCGACGTGCGCGCCGTGGAGAGCGTGCCGGTGAAGTGCATCGAGGTGGCGGCGGAGGACCACCTGTACCTGGCCGGGCCCACCGCGATCCCCACGCACAACTCCACGATCGGCCTGGACATCATGCGCTCGTGCTCCATCAAGCACGGGCTGTCCTCCGTCGTGTTCTCCCTGGAGATGAGCAAGACCGAGATCGTCATGCGCCTCATGAGCGCCGAGGCGCGGGTCAAGCTGAGCGACATGAAGTCGGGCAAGATGAGCGACGAGGACTGGACGCGGCTAGCCCGGCGGATGGGCGAGATCTCGGAGGCTCCGCTGTTCATCGACGACTCGCCCAACCTCACCATGATGGAGATCCGCGCCAAGGCGCGGCGGCTCAAGCAGAAGCACGACCTACAGCTGATCGTGGTGGACTACCTGCAGCTCATGTCGTCGGGCAAGAAGGTCGAGTCCCGCCAGCAGGAGGTCTCCGAGTTCTCCCGCCAGCTCAAGCTGCTGGCCAAGGAGCTCGACGTGCCCCTGATCGCGATCTCGCAGCTCAACCGTGGGCCCGAGCAGCGCACCGACAAGCGGCCCCAGGTCTCGGACCTGCGCGAGTCGGGCTCGCTGGAGCAGGACGCGGACATCGTCATGCTGCTCCACCGGCCCGACGCCACCGAGCGCGACGACCCGCGCGCCGGCGAGGCCGACGTGATCCTGGGCAAGCACCGCGGCGGCCCCACCGCCACGATCACCGTGGCGCACCAGCTCCACTACTCGCGCTTCGTCGATATGGCGCGGGGGTTGTAGGTGCC
>DUTZ01000244.1 GCA_012841845.1 Actinomycetales bacterium
CTCGTGGCTCATCCAGTCCCTCCCGCCGGAGTTGGTGACGAGGATGCCGCCGCCCTCCCCGGGGGCGCAGACCAGCTCGCGGAGCGCGCGCCGGCCGTCCTCCGAGCGCAGGTCGAGCGTCACCGAAGCCTTGCCGCGGTTGAGCCCGGTCCAGTAGATCGAGGTGCCGTCCGGGGCGACGGGGAGGCGGTGGACGTCGGCGGCCCCGCCGACCGGGTCCACGCGAATCACCTCGGCGCCGAGCTGCGAGAGCGTGAGCCCGCACAGGGGGGAGGCGACGAAGCTCGAGAGCTCGACCACGCGGAGGCCGGCCAGGGGGCGGGGATCGGTGGTGGGGCTCATCGGTTCCTCACTCGGACGGCGGGACGCTTGTCCCCGGGACCGCTAATGATGATAATGGTTTGAAGCATACAGGCGACGGGAGTGGGACGATGACGGATCGGACCGGCACGGCGGTCGGGGTCGACGCGGAGGACTTCGCCGACATCCTCGCCGCGACCCGCGACTTCGTCCGGAGCGTCGTGGTCCCCCGCGAGCAGGAGATCGCCGACGCCGACGCGATGCCGGACGACATCCGGTCCGCGCTCGCCGACATGGGCCTGTTCGGCTACGCGATCCCGCAGGAGTGGGGCGGCCTCGGCCTGGACCTGGCCCGGGACGTCGAGCTGGCCATGGAGTTCGGCTACACCACGCTGGCCATGCGCTCGCTCTTCGGCACCAACAACGGCATCGCGGGCCAGGTGCTCGTGAACTTCGGCACCGACGAGCAGAAGGCCGAATGGCTCGGGCGCCTCGCCTCCGGCGAGGTGATCGCCTCCTTCGCGCTCACCGAGGACGGCGCCGGATCCAACCCGGCGGGGCTGACCACCAGGGCGGTGCGCGAGGGGGACGACTGGGTGCTCGACGGCACCAAGCGCTTCATCACCAACGCCCCCTCGGCCGGGCTCTTCGTGACCTTCGCCCGGACCCGGCCGGCCGACGCGGACGGGACGGGGATCGCCGTGTTCCTCGTGCCGGCGGACACCGCCGGCGTCACGGTGGGGCCGAGGGATCGAAAGATGGGCCAGGAGGGCGCCTGGACCGCGGAGGTGAGCTTCCAGGGCGTCCGGGTGCCGCACTCCGCGCTCGTCGGGGGCAGCGAGGAGGCCGGCTACCGGGCCGCGATGACCTCGCTCGCCCGGGGGCGCGTGCACATCGCCGCCCTGGCCGTGGGGGCCGCGCAGCGCGCGCTCGAGGAGTCGGTCGCCCACGCCGCCGTCACCACCCAGGGCGGCCGGCCGATCGGTGAGTTCCAGCTGGTCCAGGCGATGCTCGCCGACATGCAGACCGAGGTCATGGCGGGCCGGGCACTGGTCCGCGACGCCGCGGCCAGGTGGGTCTCGGGGGAGGACCGGCGGATCGCGCCGTCCGTGGCGAAGCTGTACTGCACCGAGATGGCCGGGCGCGTGGCCGACCTCGCCGTCCAGGTGCACGGGGGGACCGGGTACATGCGCGGCGTCCCGGTCGAGCGGATCTATCGTGACGTCCGACTGCTGCGCCTCTACGAGGGCACGAGCGAGATCCAGCGCCTCATCATCGGGGGAGGGCTCGTCAGGAACCGGATCAGGGAGCAGGGGGGTCGATGACCGGGACGAGGGCCGACGACGAGGCGGGCCCACCGCTCGCCGGGATCACGGTCGTCGCGATCGAACAGGCCGTCGCCGCGCCCCTGGCGACCCGGCACCTGGCGGACCTGGGGGCCCGCGTGATCAAGGTCGAGCGCGCGGGCGAGGGGGACTTCGCCCGCGCCTACGACGCCACCGTGCACGGCCAGGCCTCGCACTTCGTCTGGCTCAACCGCGGCAAGGAGTCGATCGAACTCGACCTGCGCTCGGAGCACGGCCGGCGGGTCGCGCTCGACCTGGTCGACCGGGCCGACGTGGTGCTCAGCAACCTGGCCCCGGGCGCGATGGAGCGGCTGGGCCTCGGCGCGCAGGCCCTCCGGGCGCGGCGGGACGACCTCGTCGTCGTCACCCTCTCCGGCTACGGCGACGGCGGACCGTACCGGGACCGCAAGGCCTACGACATGCTCGTGCAGGCCGAGTCCGGCCTGTGCTCGGTCACCGGCACCCCCGAGACCGCCACCAAGACCGGGGTCCCCGTCTCCGACATCGCGACCGGCATGTACGCGCTCTCGGCGATCCAGGCCGCGCTGCTGCGCCGCGAGCGCACCGGGGTGGGCGCCACCATCGAGGTGTCGATGTTCGAGGCCACCGCCGAGTGGATGGGCCACCCCATGTACATCCGGATGTACGACGACCGCCAGGTCGGCCGCATGGGTCTGTCGCACGCCTCCATCTGCCCGTACGACGCCTACCCCACACGGGACGGGCAGGTGCTCATCGGCGTACAGAACGACCGCGGGTGGGCGGCCCTGGTGCGCGACGTGTTCGGCCGGCCGGACCTGGTCGACGACGAGCGGTACGCCACCAACATCGCGCGCGTCGCCCGGCGCGCCGAGGTCGATGAGCTCGTCGGCTCGCTCACCCGTGGCTACGACTCGGACGACCTGGCCGAACGGCTCGACCGGGCCGGGGTGCCGGCGGGCCGGCTCAACGACGTCGCCGGGCTCGTCGCCCACCCGCAGCTCACCGCGCGCGACCGCTGGCGCGACGTGGACACCCCCGCCGGCCCGATCCGCGGCCTGTTGCCGCCGATGACCTTCGCCGACGTCGAGCTGCCCATGGGGGCGGTCCCGGCGCTCGGCGAGCACACCGACGCGATCCTCGCCGAGCTGGGGCGGGGTCCGGACCACCGCACACGAGGAGAGGACGCTTGACCATGGGACTGCTCGAGGGGAAGACCGCGGTCGTCACCGGGGCCGCGCGCGGCATCGGGCTGGAGATCGCCCGCACGTTCATCGCCAACGGGGCACGGGTGATGATCGGCGACATCGACGACGAGGCCGGGGCCGCGGCCGTCGCCGCCCTCGGCGGCGGGGACCACGCCCGCTACATCCGTTGTGACGTGCGGGACGGTGCGGCCGTCGAGGCGATGATCGACGCCGCCGAGGAGGCGTTCGGGCCACTCGGGGTGTTCGTCAACAACGCCGGCGTCACCCGCGACGCGACGATGCGCAGGATGACCGAGGAGCAATTCGACGAGATCATCGCGATCCACCTCAAGGGCACGTGGAACGGCACCCGGGCGGCGGCCGGCCGCATGCGCGAGCACGGCGGCGGTGCGATCGTCAACGTCTCCTCCATCTCCGGCAAGGTCGGGCTCGTGGGGCAGACCAACTACTCGGCCGCCAAGGCCGGCATCGTGGGGCTGACCAAGGCCGCCGCCAAGGAGGTCGCGTTCAGGGGCGTCCGCGTCAACGCGATCCAGCCGGGGCTCATCCGGACCGCCATGACGCTCGCGATGCCGCAGAAGGTGTGGGACGAGAAGATGGCCGAGATCCCCATGGGGCGCGCGGCCGAGCCGGCCGAGGTGGCCCAGGTCGTGCTGTTCCTCGCCAGCGACATGTCGAGCTACATGACCGGAACGGTCCTCGAGATCACCGGCGGCCGGCACATCTAGCGCGGCGTCGCCGGGGCTGCGGGGCCGGTCAGCGGTCGAGGTTCCAGCGGATGGGCCGCGAGAGCGCGGAGTGGAACCGCTTCTCGAGGTAGGTCGCGTGCTCGCGGATATGGCCGGCCATGAGCTCGCGGGCGGCCGCGGCGTCCCGGTCCGCGATGGCCCGGTAGATGTCGGCGTGCGCCGTGCACGTGTGCTCGCGCTGGCGCCTCGGGTACTCGACCCCCACCACGGAGCCGGTGATGAGGCCGGACATGGCGTCGAAGAGGTAGCCGAACATCGCGTTGCCCGACCCCCACGCGACGATGTCGTGGAAGCGCTCGGACGCCGCGGTGAAGGCGTCGGTGTCGGCCATGTCGGCGCGCGTGGCCTCGACGTTCTCGCGGAGCAGCGCGAGGCCCGCGTCGTCGATCCGCTCGGCGGCGAGCGCCGCCATGGTGGGCTCGAGCGCCGTACGGACCTCGACGATCGAGGAGAACGGCGCGTCCTCGAACTGCAGGAGCAGGCTCAGCGTGGCCGCGAGGATGCTGCCGTCGGGCCGCTGGACGATCGGCCCGCCACCCGGGCCGGGCTTGAGGGTGATGACGCCCTGGAGTTCGAGGTAGCGCAGGGACTCGCGGAGTGTCCCGCGGCCGACCCCGTACTCGGCGAGCATGAGGTGCTCCGGCGGGAGGCGGTCGCCGACCCGGTTCCCGCGCCGCGCGATGCCCTCGACGATCTGCTGCGCCACGAGCAGCGCCGTCTTCTTGGGGCGGCCGACCCCGGCGCGTTCCCCGTCGGCGCCGTGCGCTCGGTTCATGACGACCATCCTCTCCGTTGCCGCGCCCCCGTCAGGGGAGGAGGGCGGTGAAGCTCCAGTCCAGGACGGGGACGTCGCCGTCCTCGCGGTGGGCGGTGACCAGTGAGCGCAGGTCGAGCGCGGTGCCGCCGCCGGGGAGGGCGTGCGCCGCGCCCACCACGACGTCGCTGCCGAGGGTGTCGCCCTCGCGGACCGGGCCGAGGTGGTCGCAGGCGTGCCAGCCCAGCACCGTGACCATCGTCGGCAGGACGCGACAGGCCTGGGACAGGGCGAGCCCGATCGTGTGCCCGCCGTAGACCAGGCGCCCCGCGCCCGAGACGCGCGCGTCGTGGTGCGTCTCGGCGATGTTGAGCGTGAGCCGGGCGAGTTCGGGCGCGCCCGAGACCACGTCGGCGCCGGCCCGCAGGACCGTGCCCGCGGCGGGCGGCGGGTCCCCGGCGCCGGGGACGGCGGCGCGGTACGCGGCCAGGTCCCATCCGTACGGCGCGGTCCACCGGCCCGTCCCGCCGGTGCCGATCGTCGAGAGGTCGTCGGTGCGGACGTGCGCCCCGGGGTCGGCCCCCTCGGACAGCGGCAGCATGGCGCAGCGGTGGAAGTCGAGGACGGTGCGGCCGTCCTGGTCGGTGGTCACCATGCGCAGCGCCGCCAGCCCGGTGGCGACCCGCCCCGGCCTGGGCCGGTTGGACCTGAGCCCCACGACCTCGGTGCGCGTGGTGAGGGTGTCGCCGAGGCGGGGCATGGCGAGGAAGCGCAGCCCGCGGTAGAACAGGTTGGCCTTGACGTGGTGGGTCACCACGGTGGACTGGCCGATGGCCACGTCGGTGACGAGCCCCGGGTGCGCCACCGGGCCGCCGGCGA
>DUTZ01000245.1 GCA_012841845.1 Actinomycetales bacterium
ATACCCGCGACCGCGGTGGCGACGCGGCCACGGTGCACGGCCCCGTGCGGCACCTCCTCGGTGATCTGCGCGCGGGTGCGCAGCCCGCGGAAGTACGCGGGGGGTTCGAGGGGGCCGTCGGTCCGGACGACGATGTCGGGCTCGACCAGCGCGGCGGGCGCATCGGGCTCGAATCCGATCGCGCCCACCACCAGCCCGCAGTCGCCGGACCGCAGGGCGAGCGCCGCGTCGGCCGAGTCGGGGAACGCCTGCAGCGACCCCTGGGTGCGCAGCGACCCGGTGGCGCGGGAGAGGAGGAAATCGGGGGCGGTGACGGGGCGGGCGGCGTCGGGGTGATGCCCTGACGCCACGGCTCGCCTCCCTCGACTCGGCTGTCGTCGACGCCGGACCCGGCCGGCGACGCGGTTACCCGGACGATCCTAGCTGGGCGTCCCACCGGGGGCGGCGATGCGGCCGGGCGGCGTCACTAGGATGGTCGGCATGACCGCCTCAGACGTTCGCGTCCGCTTCTGCCCGTCGCCCACCGGAACGCCCCACGTGGGCCTGATCCGCACGGCGCTGTTCAACTGGGCGCACGCCCGGCACACCGGCGGCACCTTCGTGTTCCGCATCGAGGACACGGACGCGGCCCGCGACTCCGAGGAGTCGTACCGGGCGCTGCTCGACGCCCTGCGCTGGATGGGCCTGGACTGGGACGAGGGCCCCGAGGTGGGCGGCCCCTACGCGCCGTACCGGCAGTCCGAGCGGCGGGAGATGCACCTCGAGGTGGTCCGCACGCTCGTCGAGGCGGGCGAGGCCTACGAGTCGTTCTCCACGGCCGAGGAGGTCGAGGCGCGGCACCGTGCGGCCGGGAGAGACCCCAAGCTGGGGTACGACGGCTACGACCGCGACCTCACCGAGGAGCAGAAGCAGGCGTTCCGGGACGAGGGGCGCGGCGCGGTGATCCGCCTCCGGATGCCGGACGAGGACCTGTCCTGGGACGACATGGTGCGCGGCGAGACCGTGTTCAAGGCCGGGACGGTCCCGGACTTCGCGCTGACCCGCGGCAACGGGATCCCGCTCTACACCCTCGTGAACCCGGTCGACGACGCGCTCATGAAGATCACGCATGTGCTGCGCGGCGAGGACCTGCTCTCCTCGACCCCGCGCCAGATCGCCCTGTACCGGGCCCTCGAGCGGATCGGCGTGGCCGACCGCGTGCCGGAGTTCGGCCACCTTCCGTTCGTCATGGGCGAGGGCAACAAGAAGCTCTCCAAGCGCGACCCGCAGTCGGACCTGTTCCTCCACCGCGACCGGGGGATGCTGCCCGAGGGGCTGCTCAACTACCTGGCGCTGCTCGGCTGGGGACTGTCCGAGGACCGCGACGTCTTCACGCTGCAGGAGATGGTGGACGCCTTCGACGTCCGCCAGGTCAACGCCAACCCGGCCCGCTTCGACCAGAAGAAGGCCGACGCCATCAACGCCGAGCACATCCGGCGCCTGGCCCCCGAGGAGTTCGCCCGCCGGCTTCGCGAGTACCTCGTCGCGCACCCCGCGGAGGACGGACTCGCCCTGCCGGAGGACCTCGACGGCGACCGGTGGGCGACCGTGGCCGACCTGCTCCAGACCCGCATCGTCGTGCTCTCGGACGCGTGGGACCTCATCCGCTTCCTCGTGGTGGACGAGGCGGACTTCGCCGTCAACCCCCAGGCGGCCGCCAAGAACCTCAAGGCCGATTCCCGCGAGGTGGTGGACGCGGCGATCGCGGCGCTGGAGGGGCTGACGGAGTGGACCACGGCGGCGATCGAGGCCGCGCTGTCGCAGGCGCTCGTCGAGGACCTCGGCATCAAGCCGCGCAAGGCCTACGGCCCGGTGCGCGTGGCCGTCACCGGCTCGCACATCTCCCCGCCGCTCTTCGAGTCCCTCGAGCTGCTCGGCCGCGAGGCCACCCTCGCCCGGCTGCGGAACGCCCCCGTCGCCGAGGCCCCCGCGGAGGGCTGACGGCGCGGGATCGCCGGCCACGGCGGGGCGCGCGCGGAGGACGATGACGGTTTGTGGCGCCGGATGCTGCTCGTCCTCCTCGTCGTCAACGCCCTGTCCGCCTTCGGAAGCATGGCGGGGCTGGTCACCAACGGTGTGGGGATGGACCCCGCCTGGCTCGAGGGGACCCCGTTCGCCACGTACCTGTGGCCGGGCATCCTGCTCGGCGTCGCCGTCGGGGGCACGCACCTCGTGGCGGCCGTGATGGTGGCGCGGCGCGCCCCGTTCGCGCCGCTGGCGGCGATGATGGCCGCGGTGACCCTCCTGGTGTGGATCTTCACCCAGGTCATGCTCATCGAGGAGCGGTTCTGGCTGCAGTGGCTGTACTTCGTGCTTCCCCTGCTGGAGGTGGGCTGCGTGGCGGCCTGGCTGGGGCTGTTTCGGCCGGCTCCGGCCCCTTCGGATTCTCCTCACCGCCCGTGACCAGCGCGTTTGTGCCTCACGGTGAGGGCTTTGGTAGTCTCTTCGAGGTCGCCCCGCACAGGGCGGACAACTCAATACAGTGGCCTATGGTGTAATTGGCAACACAGCTGATTCTGGTTCAGTCGTTCTAGGTTCGAGTCCTGGTAGGCCAGCGGAGCGCGTCTGACGTGCTCGTCCTGAGCCCCCGTCGTCTAGCGGCCTAGGACGCCGCCCTCTCACGGCGGTAGCGTGGGTTCGAATCCCATCGGGGGTACAGCTGGAAAGGCCCCGGTCCACACGGACC
>DUTZ01000246.1 GCA_012841845.1 Actinomycetales bacterium
CGGCGCGCCGGCCCCGGGGATGACGATCTCCGGCAGGCCGGGGACGGTGAGCGTGAGCGGGCCCGGTTCCTGGGGCGCCGGGGCGGGCGCCTGCGGGGCCGGGGCCTCCGTCTCCTGCTGCACCGGCGCCTGCTGCTGCGTGGTGGCCGTGGCACCGGTGCCGGTGCCCGCGCTCTCCCACTGGTTGGCACCGGCCGAGCCGCCGATGTAGCCGGGCGCGGGGAAGCTCTCCCAGTCCGTCCCGCTGAGCGCGGAGTCCATGGCGGACTTCCAGATGTCGGCGGGGACCATCGCGCCGTACATCGTGCCGCCCCAGGCGTTGAACAGCGGTTCGTTGTCGTCCGTACCCACCCAGACGGCGGTCGCGATGGACGGGGTGTAGCCCACGAACCAGGCGTCCTTGTTGTAGCCGGTGTCGCCGAGCTGGGTGGTGCCGGACTTGGACGCCGACGGCCGGCCGCCGGCCAGGGCGTGGCCGTTGGAGTACGCGGCGATCGGCATCATGGCCGAGGAGAGGTTGTTGGCCACGTCCTCGTCGACGACCTGCTCGCCCTCGACCGAGCTGTTGTCCAGCAGCACCTCGCCGTCGGCCGTCTCGACCTTCTGGATGAAGTGGGTGGGGCGGTGCACGCCCTCCGCGGCGAAGGTCGCCAGGCCGGTGGCCATGTCGCGCACGCGGATCGGGTACTGGCCCAGGATGATGCCGTCGTAGGGGTCCTCGCCGTTCTCCGACAGCGTCTCCACCGGCAGCCCGGGGATCTGCTTGGCGATGCCCACGCGGTGCGCCATGTCGCGGACGTCGTTCGCCTTGTTCTCCAGCATGTTCTGCAGGCGGATGAAGGACGTGTTGAGCGACATCTTGAGCGCGAGCGAGATCGAGCAGGTGCCGCAGCTCTGCCCGCCGACGTTGGTCACCGTGACGTTGCCGGTGGTGACGGGGGCCGACGAGATCTGCGTGCCCAGGCCGATCCCCTGGTCCAGGGCGGCGGCCACGCCGAAGATCTTGAACGTGGAGCCGGTCTGCAGCGGCGCGTTGGCGTAGTCCCAGCCCTCGGCCTCCTCGCCGCCGTAGTAGCCGATCACCCCGCCGGTCTTGGGGTTGATCGACACGACGGCCGCCCGGTTCTTCTCGCTCTCGCCCTGCATGTTGGTGCGGGCGGCGTCGACCACGGCCTGCTGCGTCTTGGGGTCGATGGTCGTGGTGATCTTGAGGCCGCGCGTGTTGAGCATCTGCTCGTCGATGCCCGACTGGGTCAGCTCCGCGAGCACCTGGCGGCGGATGGCGCCGTTGGTCGGGTCGCCCACGTTCTGCTCGACGGCCTGCGGGTCCTCGACGATCTGGGGGAACGTCGCCATGCCGCGCTGCTGGGCGTCGATCGCCCCCATGTCGCGCATGCCGTCCATGACGTAGTTCCAGCGCCCCTCCGAGGCCGGCCGGTTGTTGAGCGGGTCGAGGGCCGAGGGCGACTGGATGATGCCCGCGAGCAGCGCCCCCTCCTCGATCGTCAGCGCCTCGACCGGCTTGTTGAAGTAGGCGTTGGCCGCCGACGAGATGCCGTACGCGCCGCGGCCGAAGTAGATGGTGTTGAGGTACGCCGCGAGGATCTGGTCCTTGGACCAGTCGTTGGTCATCTTGGCGGCGATGAGGATCTCCTTGGCCTTGCGCTCGTAGGTGCGCTCGTCGCCGACCAGGGTGTTCTTGACGTACTGCTGGGTGATCGTGGAGCCGCCGCCCGCGCTCGCCTCGCCCGTGACCTGCCCGATCACCGCGCGGGCGATGCCGGTCGGGTCGAAGCCCTCGTTGGTGTAGAAGCTGCGGTCCTCCGCCGCGATGACCGCATTGCGCACGTGCACCGGGACCGCGTCGAGCTCCACGATGGTGCGGTTGCCCTCCGGCGGGACGATCCGGCCGATCATCGTGGTGCCGTCGCTCTGGTAGATCTCGGAGATCTGCTCGGTCTGCACGTCCTCCGGGCCCGGCACGTCGATGCGGTTGTACCAGACCGCCACCACCGCCAGGGGGATCACGAGCAGGACCACCGCGACCAGGATCACGCCCGTCCAGACCGGGTGCCGACGGAACCAGCCACGGCTGTCCGCGGCCCCGTCGGCGTCGTCGGTCGACCGTCGCGTCCTGTCGCTGTTCGTCATGCTCTACCCTCCTGCGAGCGGATCCGCGCGTGCCCGGGAGACCCCCGGCCGCGGCGCTCTGGCGTCCATTGTGTACGAAAAAGCGCCCGGGCCCGAACCGGCGGCGCCCGCGATCCCGACCACAGCGGGCCTCAGCCGCGCCGACGCAACTCCCGCGCGGCCCGCCGGACGCGCCGTCCCGACCCCTCCGGCAGACCCACCTCGTACGACTCCACGAGGTGGTTCCACGAGCAGCTCCGGCACACCTCCACCACGTGGACGGTGAACGCGTCGTGGGTCAGCGCGAGCTGCGTGATCTCCTCCTCGCCGCGCGCCGAGCCGGACGCCGGGCCGAGGTCGTCGCCGAACACCCACGACACCTCGGTGAGGTTCTCCTTGCGGCACACCGGGCACAGCGTCTCGGTGGCCACGCCGTGGAAGCCCGCCGCCCGCTGGAGGTAGACGTCGGCGTCGCACACCTCGCGCAGCGAGAGCCGGCCGTCGCGCAGCTCCGAGAGCACGCCACGCCGGCGCAGCGAGAAGTCCACCACCCGGCGGCGCCGCAACGCCGCACGGCCGGTGGGGGTCTCCGGCCCCGGTGCGGGGCCGGGCCGCGGAGCGCGGAAATCGGCCTGGTCCACGTGCCCAGCGTACGACGCCCGCCCCGGCGGCGGCACCGACCCGGCACCGACCGGGACCCGGCGGCCGCCGACACGTCGCCCCGATGCCCCGGGCCGGTATATCGGTCCGATACATCAGAAGGTGTACGATCGGTGACCGCCGCGGAAATCCGCGGGCGGGTCCGCGTGCGCGGGCGCGGAGACGGATGCGGCGTGGCACGGGAAGGGGGCACGGTGCTCGATCTGGCGATCCTCGGGCTCCTCGACGAGCGGCCCATGCACGGCTACGAGCTGCGCAAGCGCCTCTCCGAGATGCTCGGCACCGTGCGGACCGTCTCCTTCGGCTCCCTCTACCCCACCCTGCGGCGCCTCCAGCAGGCCGGGCACATCGTCGAGGACGCCTCCGCCGCCACCGCCACGCGCCCCCCGGCCACCGCGCGCCGCGGCCGCAAGACCTACCGGATCACCGACGACGGCCGGACCGCGCTCGCCGCGCTCCTCGACGAGCCGGGCGCCGCCTCCTTCGGCGACGACGGCTTCGGCGTCCACCTGGCCTTCTTCGACCGCACCCCCGGGCCCGCCCGGATCCGCCTCCTCGAGGGCCGCCGCCGCGTCCTCGAGGAACGCCGCGAGGGCCAGCGCGACGCCGCCGGCCGCGCCGGCCCCACCGAACTGCGCTACGCCCGCCAGCTCACCCTGCTGGGCCTCGAGACCAGCGAGCGCGAGCTGCGCTGGATCAACGAACTCATCCGGACAGAGAACCCATCACAAGGAGAACCCCACCATGACTGACAAGAAGGTGCGCGTCGCCATCGTCGGCGTCGGCAACTGCGCGTCGTCGCTCGTGCAGGGAGTCGAGTACTACAAGGACGCCCGCGTCGAGGACACCGTGCCCGGCCTCATGCACGTCAAGTTCGGCGACTACCACGTCAAGGACGTGGAGTTCGTCGCCGCCTTCGACGTCGACGGCAAGAAGGTCGGCATGGACCTCGCCGAGGCGATCACCGCCTCCGAGAACAACACGCTGACCCTCTGCGAGGTGCCGCCCACCGGCGTCACCGTGCAGCGCGGCCCCACCCTCGACGGCCTGGGCAAGTACTACAAGGAGACCATCGAGGAGTCCGACGCGGCGCCGGTCGACGTGGTGCAGGCGCTCAAGGACGCCGAGGTCGACGTCGTGGTCTCCTACCTCCCCGTGGGTTCCGAGGAGGCCGACAAGTTCTACGCCCAGTGCTGCATCGACGCCGGCGTCGCCTTCGTCAACGCCCTGCCCGTCTTCATCGCCTCCGACCCGGAGTGGGCCGAGAAGTTCCGCGCCGCGGGCGTGGCGATCGTCGGCGACGACATCAAGTCGCAGGTCGGCGCCACCATCACGCACCGCGTCATGGCCAAGCTCTTCGAGGACCGCGGCGTCGCGCTGGACCGCACGTACCAGCTCAACGTGGGCGGCAACATGGACTTCAAGAACATGCTCGAGCGCGAGCGCCTGGAGTCCAAGAAGGTCTCCAAGACCCAGGCCGTCACCTCCAACCTCGAGGGCTCGCTCAAGGGCAAGGTCCACGACCGCAACGTCCACATCGGCCCGTCGGACTACGTCGAGTGGCTCGACGACCGCAAGTGGGCCTACGTCCGCCTCGAGGGCCGCGCCTTCGGCGACGCGCCGCTCAACCTGGAGTACAAGCTCGAGGTGTGGGACTCGCCCAACTCGGCGGGCATCATCATCGACGCCGTCCGCGCCGCCAAGATCGCCAAGGACCGCGGCATCGGCGGCCCCATCCTGCCCGCGTCGGCGTACCTCATGAAGTCGCCGCCGGTGCAGATGGCCGACGACAAGGCCCGCGCCGAGCTCGAGGCCTTCATCATCGGGGCGTGACCCGTATGGCCTCCCTCCCCCGTCGGCCCCGCGGCGCCGCGTTCGCGGTCGCCGCGGTGTCCGGTCTCGTCCTCCTCGGCGGCGCGCTCACCGCGTGCGGAGCCGGGGACGACCCCGCCGAGCCCGTTCCCGTGACGGGATCGGCCACCTCGTCGTCGTCCTCCCCCTCCCCCTCCCCGGAGGCCGCGGCGGAGCCCACCGCGGCGCCGGCC
>DUTZ01000247.1 GCA_012841845.1 Actinomycetales bacterium
GAGACCGGGGACCGGGCCGCGGACCGCGGGCGCGGCCTCGACGCCCGGCGGGTCGCCGTCGACGTCGGTGACCAGCGCGGCGGTCACCAGCCCGGCTGCCAGGACCAGGACGACGACGAGGACCAGCCCCACCCGCCACAGCGGACCCCGGCCGCGCCACACGCCCTTCGCGCCCACCGATCCCCTCCCCGAACTCCGCTCCGACACCCCCACGGTATCGGGCACTGTGGCCGCACCCACCCCCGGCTCCGCGGCGGGCGACTAGAATCTCCCCCGATCGCCCGGGCCCCGGGCCCCTGGGTGGCGAAACGTCGCCCTCACGCCCGTCGAGTCCGCCACCAGACCACCAGTGAGGTACGCCAGTGTCCGTCGAAGTGACCATCGAGATCCCCAAGGGCTCGCGCAACAAGTACGAGATCCACCACGAGACCGGCAAGATCTACCTCGACCGGTTCCTCTTCACCTCGATGGGCTACCCGGCCGACTACGGCTACATCGACGAGACGCTGGCCGACGACGGCGACCCGTGCGACGCGCTGGTCCTGCTCGACGAGTCGGTCTTCCCCGGCGTCATCGTCAAGTCCCGCCTCGTGGGCGTCTACACCATGTCCGACGAGGCGGGCGGCGACGACAAGCTCCTCTGCGTGCCCCACGGCGACCCGCGCTGGGACCACATCCAGGACATCGGCGACGTGCCGGAGTTCGAGCTCAAGGCCATCGAGCACTTCTTCCTGCGCTACAAGGACCTCGAGCCCGGCAAGTTCGTCGAGCCCGGTGAGTGGAAGGACAAGGCCTACGCCGAGAAGCTCGTCGTGGAGGGCGTCGAGAACTTCAAGAAGCACCCCGAGGAGAAGGCCGAGCCCTTCCGCGGCTGAGCCTCCCCGCTCCGCGGCCCCCGTCCGGTTCGTTCGGACGGGGGCCGTCTGCGTTGTGGCGGCGAGGACGGCGCGGCGTGACGGACGTCACCCGTGTTGCACCTCACTGCAACTTTGCAGGGGTGTGCACGTTCCGTAGCGTGGACGGCATGCACGCCGACCGCCTCAAGCCCCGCGGGCTCCGGGAGACCAAGAAGGAGCAGACCCGCTCCGCGCTCTCCGACGCCGCGCTCGCGCTGGTGAGCACGCACGGCTACGAGGCCACCACCGTCGAGGCGATCGCGCGCGCGGCCGGCGTCTCCGTGCGGACCTTCCACAACTACTTCCCCGGCAAGGCCGCCGCGCTCTCCCACCTGGCCGCCGACCTCGTGCACGAGTACGGCGAGGTCCTCCGGACCCAGCCCGACTCGGTGACCTGCGCGGGCGCGCTGCGCACCGCGTGGGGCGTGATGCTCGACCGCCACCGCGAGAACGTGGACGCGCTCCGGGCCCTCATCGACGCCCTCGAGTCCAACCCCGACCTGCGCCGGTACCTGCAGGACCACCACCCGGACGCGCACGCCGCGAGCATCGCGGAGATCGCCCGCCGGCTCGGGATCGACCCCGCCACCTCGATCGCACCCCGGATCGTCACCGAGATCGCCTTCACCATCGCCGTCAACGTCAGCCGCGCCCTGGACACCCCGGAGGGCGCCGACCGCGGCATGGACGAGCTCCTCGACGAGGCGTTCTCGGCACTCCCCCTCGTCGTCGCCGCCCCCTCCCCCGACCCCACGATCACCCCGCACAGCTAGGAGCACCACCCACCCCATGGCTTCCCTCCTCTACCGCATCGGCCGCGGCGCCTACCGACGCTGGTACGTCGTCATCGCCGCCTGGCTCGGGCTGCTCGCGCTGGTCGCCGGCCTCGCCGCCGCGTTCTCGGCGCCCGCCGCCAGCTCGTTCTCCATCCCCGGCATCCCCTCCGAGCGGGCGCAGACCCTGCTCACCGAGCGGTTCCCCGCCGCCGGCGGCGACGACCCGCAGACCGAGCCCACGTTCACCGTGGTGATCGCCACCGAGGACGCCTCGCCGCTCACCACCCCGGAGAACCAGGAGAAGGTCTCCGCGGTGCTCGACGAGGTCCGCGCCCTGCCCGGGCTGGCGAACCCCGAGGCCGTCGGCACCGGCGGCCTCCCCGCCGAGGCGCTCGAGCAGGCCGCCGCCGCGGACCCGGAGGCCGCCCCGTGGCTCACCGCCGTCCGAGCCCAGTCACAGGGCCTGATCCAGCAGTCCACCGCCGCCGGCGCCGACGAGGCCCGGGCGGAGAAGGACGCGGCCACCGTCTCTCCGCTGTCGCCCGACGAGTCGGTGTACAAGGTGCAGGCCGCCTACGACACGGAGACCACCCCGACGTCGGTCGACGTGACCGCCGAGCAGCACGAGGCCCTCGCCGCCGTCGCCCAGACCGGCCAGGACCTCGGCCTCGAGGTGGCCTACAACGGGCCCGCCGCGCAGGAGATGGGCGCGATCGGCTTCACGTCCGAGGCCATCGGCATCGCGGTGGCCCTCGTCGTCCTCGCCATCACCTTCGGCTCCATCGTCGCCGCCGGGCTGCCCATCGTCACCGCCCTGGTCGGCGTCGGCATCGCCGTGCTGTCCGTCCACGCGCTGTCGGGGACCGTCGACGTCAACGACATGACGCCGATCCTCGCCACCATGCTCGGCCTGGCCGTGGCGATCGACTACTCGCTGTTCATCGCCAGCCGCTACAAGCACGAGGCCCGACTCACCGACGACCGCGCCCACGCCGCCGGCCGCGCCGTGGGGACCGCGGGGTCCGCCGTCGTCTTCGCCGGCCTCACCGTCTTCATCGCCCTCGTCGCGCTGACGGTCGTCGGCATCCCCTTCCTCTCCGTCATGGCCCTCGCGGCCGCCGGCGCCGTCGTCGTCTCCGTCCTCATCGCACTGACCCTCCTGCCCGCGCTGTTCGGGCTGTTCAAGGGCCGCATGTTCGCCGGGCGTATCCCGCGGGTCACCGCGCCGGACCCCGAGGACGACGGCGTCCACACCGCCGGCGAGCGCTTCGCCAAGGCCATGCGGTCCAAGCCCTGGGTGGGCCTGGCCGCCGGCGTCGCCGTCCTGGCCCTGCTCGCCGTCCCGGCCGGCTCGATGCGCCTCGCGCTGCCCTCCGACACGACCATGGAGCAGGGCACGCCGGTGCGCGACGCCTCCGACCTGCTCGAGCGCGGCTTCGGCCCCGGCGCCAACGCGCCGCTGCTCGCCGTGGTCGACGCCGCCGGCGTCCCCGCCGAGGAGCGCCCCGAGGCGTTCCAGACCGCCGCCGCCGACTTCCGCGGCATGGACGGCGTGGAGAACGCCCAGGTCGTCCTGACCAACGGCGACCCCGCCGACCCGGCGAGCGCCGACACCGCGCAGGTCCTCGTCACGCCCACCACCGGGCCCACCGACGAGGCCACCGAGGACCTCCTGCACGCCATGCGCGACCACGCCGGCGCCTACACCGACGCCACCGGCGCCGACTACGGCGTCACCGGACTCACCGCCATCCAGGCCGACGTGTCCGAGCAGCTCTCCGACGCGCTCGTGCCCTACCTGGCGATCGTCGTGGGCCTGGCGTTCCTGCTGCTCATGCTGGTGTTCCGCTCGATCATCGTGCCGCTCACCGCCGCGCTCGGGTTCCTGCTGTCGATGCTCGCCACGCTCGGCGCGACCGTCGCGATCTTCCAGTGGGGCTGGCTCGGCCTGGTCGAGGGGACGCCGATCATCAGCTTCCTGCCGATCATCCTCATCGGCCTGGTGTTCGGCCTCGCCATGGACTACCAGGTGTTCCTCGTGTCCCGCATGCGGGAGGCGTACGCGCACGGCGAGTCCGCCACCGACGCGATCGTGCACGGCTACAAGTACGGCGCCCGCGTGGTGAGCGCGGCCGCGGTGATCATGATCAGCGTCTTCGGCGCCTTCATATTTATGGACATGGCCTTTATCAAGACCATGGGCTTCGCGCTGGCCGCCGCCGTCGCCTTTGACGCCTTCGTCGTGCGGATGGTGATCGTGCCGTCGCTCATGTACCTGCTCGGCGATCGCGCCTGGTGGCTGCCGCGCTGGCTCGACCGCATCCTGCCGCGGGTGGACATCGAGGGCGAGAAGCTCGACACCGGGGCACCGTCCGGCGGCTCCCCCGGCACCGACGACGCCGACGCCCGCGAGCTCGCCCACGCCCGCTGACGGCTACGCCGGGCCGGCGCCCACGCCACCACCACCGAAATCAGCGACTCCACCGCTGGATCGGCAGCCCTCACAGGGGTAGCCGATCCGGCGGTGGAGTCGCCGATTTCGCGGGGTCGGGAGCGGGGTCGGGAGTGGGAGCGGGACGACGGCTCAGCGGCCGGTGTACCTGGGCTCGCGCTTCTCCAGCGTGGCGCCGACGGCCTCCATCATGTCGGCGGAGGCGAGGAAGCCGGCATTCCACGTGGCGACGTAGCGGTTGGACTCGCGGATCGGCCCCTCGGTCGCACGGTCGAGCACCTCGCGCACGCCGCGCACCACGAGCGGCGGGTTGGCGGCGATCTCCGCGGCCGTGGCGTGGGCGGAGTCGAGCACGCCGGCGGCGTCGTCGGCGACGTGGGTGACGAGGCCGTAGCGCAGGGCGGTCTCGGCGTCGATGTCGCGGCCCGTCAGCGCGAGCTCGCGGGTCAGGCCCTGCCCGATGATGTACGGCAGCCGCCCGAGCGAGCCCATGTCGGCGACGATGCCCACCTTGACCTCGCGGATCGAGTAGGTGGACTCGGCCGAGCCGTGGCGGACGTCGCACGCGGAGATGAGGTCCACGGCGCCGCCGATGCAGCGCCCCTGGACCGCGGCGACGGTGGGCGTGCGCGCGGCCGCCACCGAGTCGATGGCCTGCCGCATGGTCTCCACGAAGTCGAGGATGTCCCGGTTCCGCGAGGCGTCCGGGTTCTTGTCCTGCGGAAGGAAGGCCAGGAACTGCGGCATCATGGCCGCCAGGTCGAGGCCGTAGGAGAAGTTGCGGCCCTGCCCGGCCACGACGATCGCCCGGATCTCCGGATCGGCGTCGAGCTCGGCCATGACGCGCGGCATCTCGGACCAGAATTCGGGGCCCATGCCGTTGTTGGGACCCGGCCCGATCAGCGTCACCTGGGCGACGTGCGGATGCCGGGTCCCCTTCTCGATGCGGACGGAGGCGTACTCGCCGGGGGCGGGAGCGGTGGAGTCGGTCATGCGCTCAGCCTGCCAGACAGGCGGAGCGTGGTCCGCATCTCCCGCCGTTCCGGCGGTCGGGACCCGCAGCCCGGGCGGTCCGGCCCCGCGACCCGGGCGGGTCAGGCGCCACGCTCCGGCATGACGTACCACAGGACCGGGTACGCGAGCACCGGGACGCCGGACAGCAGGAACGCCGCCAGCACGTAGAGCACCCGAACCAGGCTGGTGTCGAGGCCGAAGTAGTCGGCGAGGCCGCCGCAGACGCCGGCGATCATCCGGTCCTGGGACCGCGTCAGCTTCTTGGGGGCCCCTCCGGCGGGGTCGGTGTAGGCGGGACCGGTGTTCATGGCGCACTCCTCGTCGTCGTCGCGGGAGCCTGGCGGTCTCCCTGGTCCCGGGGCCTCTCCCCCGGCACCTCCCACTCTCCTCTCCCGGGCGCCGCGGCACATCCGGGAACGACCCCGATCCGCACCCTGAGATCCGGCTCGGGGTCCGGGCCGCGCGGGTAGCCTGCAGGTCATGGGAGCCGGGTCGACGACGACGAAGCTGCAGATCAAGGACGATTCCACGGTCTTGTGTCACCCGGAACCCGCCGCGCTCGAGATGGTCGGCCCGCTCCCGGGGACCACCACCGACCCGGCCGCGGCCGACGTCGCGCTGGCCGTGGTGACCACGCCCGACGAGGTGGAGGCGTTCATGACGTCGCACGCCGCCGCGCTCGCCGACGCCCGCGCGGTGTGGCTGATCTACCCCAAGGGCGGCACGGCCAAGGGGATCCCGGTGAGCCGGGACACGATCTGGGCACAGATGGGGCCGCACGGGTGGCGGCTGGTGTCCAACGTGTCGGTGGACGAGGTGTGGTCGGCGCTGCGGGCGCGCCCGCTCAAGCCCGGCGAGTAGCCGCTGCTACGTGTGGAACTCGCCGCAGTCCACGGTGAGCGTCTGCCCGGTGATCCCCGACGCGCGGTCGGAGAGAAGGAAGAGCACGGGGTCCACGATCTCGTCCTCGGTCGGCAGGCGGCGTAGGTCCATCTTGGCGGCCGTGTGCTGGTAGACGTCCTCGAGCGTGCCGCCGTACTTGCCGGCGAGGTGCTCGAAGTAGGCCTTGAGGGTGTCGCCGTAGATGTAGCCGGGGGCGACGGTGTTGACCCGGATGCCGCGCGGCCCTAGTTCGGTGGCCAGGGAGTGACCGAGCGCGACCAGGGCGGTCTTGGCGATCTTGTAGCCGGCGTAGCGCTCGCGCGAGTGGTGGATGACGGCCGAGGCCATCATCACGACCGAGCCGCCGGACCGCCCGCCCGTGCCCGAGCCGCCTGCGCCCCCCGCCTCGAGCAGCGGCGTGAACTCCTGGGTGGCACGCAGGGCGCCGAGGACGGACAGGTCGATGCCGCGCGCGATCTGTTCGTGGTCGGTCTGCGCGAGCGGCTTCATGCTGGGCGTGGCAAAGGCGCTGTTGACCAGACCGTGGACCGCGTCGGTGTGCTCGGCGACCTTCTCCCGGAGCACCCGGACCGACGTGGCGTCGGAAGCGTCCACCGCCACGGAGTAGGCACGGCCCCCGGCGGACCGGATGTCGTGGACCATGGCGTCGAGCCGGGAGGCGGTGCGAGCGGCGACGACGACGGTGGCACCCTCCGCGGCGGCGCGCAGGGCGAGCCTGCGCCCGAAACCCGGTCCCGCGCCGACGATCACGATGGTCTTGCCCTCGAGGAGTCCGGTCCGCTGTTGCTGCGCCATGCCCCCATCCAACCAGCCCCGCCCCCCGGTCGGGCGCGCGTCAAGAGGATGTTCACCTGCGCGGGCTACGATCCCCCGGTGCCCACCATCCCGGACCAGTATCTGCGCAGTTCACAGGCCCCGCCGCCGCGCACGCTCCTCGACGTGCTCGAGGCGGCGGCGGACGCCCACCCGGACGCGCCGTGCCTCGACGACGGCACCCGCGTCCTGAGCTACGCCGAGGTCTGGCGGGAGATCCACACCGCCGCCGACTGGATGCACGACCAGGGCGTCGGCGCGGGCGACGCGGTGGGCATCCACATGCCGTCCGGCGGCGTCGAGCTGTACCTGGCGATCCTGGCCACGCTGGCCGCCGGCGCCGCGTACGTGCCCGTGGACGTGGAGGACCCGGCCGAGCGCGCCGAGCTCGTCTTTGGCCAGGCCCGCGTCGCCGCGATCTACACGGCCGAGGGGATGCGGGTCACCGGCGCCGCCGGTCCGGTCGGGGACGACCGCCGCCGCGGGCCCGGACCCGACGACGACTGCTGGGTCATCTTCACCTCCGGCACCACCGGCCTGCCCAAGGGCGTGGCCGTGACGCACCGCAGCGCCGCCGCGTTCGTCGACGCCGAGTCGCGGATCTTCCTGCAGGACGCCCCGCTCGGGCCCGGCGACCGCGTCCTCGCCGGCCTGTCCGTGGCGTTCGACGCGAGCTGCGAGGAGATGTGGCTGGCCTGGGCCCACGGCGCGTGCCTGGTCCCGGCGCCGCGGTCGATCGTCAAGTCCGGGCTCGACCTGGGCCCGTGGCTGCAGAAGCGCGGCATCACCGTCATCTCCACCGTGCCGACGCTGGCCTCGATGTGGCCGGACGCGATGCTCGCCGACGTGCGCCTGGTGATCCTCGGTGGCGAGGCCTGCCCGCCCGAGCTCGCCGCCCGCCTACAGTGGCCGGGCCGCGAGGTGTGGAACACGTACGGCCCCACCGAGGCCACCGTGGTCGCCTGCGCGGCCCCGCTGACGGGCGTTGGCGAGGTGAGCATCGGGCTGCCGTTGGACGGCTGGGACCTCGCCGTCGTCGACTCCTCCGGCCACCCCGTGGCCTACGGCGAGGCGGGTGAGCTGGTGATCGGCGGCGTGGGGCTGGCCCGCTACCTCGACCCCGCGAAGGACGCCGAGAAGTACGCGCCGATGCCGAGCCTCGGCTGGGAACGCGCGTATCGCTCGGGCGACGTGGTGCGGCTCGAGGCGGACGGCCTGTACTTCAACGGCCGCGTGGACGACCAGGTCAAGATCGGCGGCCGCCGCCTCGAGCTGGGCGAGGTCGACACCGCCGTGTCCGCCCTGCCAGGGGTGAGCGCGGGCGCCGCGGCGATCAAGAAAACCGATGCCGGGCAATCGGTGCTGGTGGCCTACCTCGTGGCCGAGGATCCGGAGACGTTCGACCTCGGCCAC
>DUTZ01000248.1 GCA_012841845.1 Actinomycetales bacterium
GCCGTGGCCGCGGCGGTGCCGCGGGCGCGTTCGGCCGTCCCGGTGGCGCGCCCCGTAAGGGTCGCAAGTCCAAGCGGCAGAAGCGCCAGGAATACGACTCGATGCGGGCGCCCGAGGTCGGCGGCGTCCGGCTCCCGGACGGCCGCGGGCAGACCCTGCGGCTGGCCCAGGGCGCCTCGCTGAGCGACTTCGCGGACAAGATCGACGTCAACCCGGCCCAGCTCGTCCAGGCGCTGTTCAACCTGGGCGAGATGGTCACGGCCACGCAGTCCGTCTCGGAGGAGACGCTGCAGCTCCTCGGCGAGGAGATGGGCTTCAAGATCCAGGTCGTGAGCCCGGAGGACGAGGACCGCGAGCTGCTCGAGTCGTTCGACCTGTCGTTCGGCGAGGACGAGGGCGGCGAGGAGGACCTCGAGCGTCGTCCGGCCGTCGTCACCGTCATGGGTCACGTCGACCACGGCAAGACCCGCCTGCTCGACAGCATCCGGTCGGCCAAGGTCGGCGAGGGCGAGGCCGGCGGCATCACCCAGCACATCGGCGCCTACCAGGTCACGACCGAGGTCGACGGCTCCGACCGCACGATCACCTTCATCGACACCCCGGGTCACGAGGCGTTCACCGCCATGCGTGCCCGCGGCGCCAAGTCGACGGACATCGCGATCATCGTGGTCGCGGCGGACGACGGTGTGATGCCGCAGACGGTCGAGGCGATCAACCACGCGCAGGCGGCCGAGGTGCCGATCGTCGTGGCGGTCAACAAGATCGACAAGGAGGGCGCACAGCCCGAGAAGATCCGCGGCCAGATGACCGAGTACGGGCTCGTGCCGGAGGAGTACGGCGGCGACACCATGTTCGTCGACATCTCCGCCAAGCAGAACCTCAACATCGACAACCTGCTCGAGGCCGTCGTCCTCACCGCGGACGCGGCGCTCGACCTGCGGGCCAACCCGGACATGGACGCCCAGGGCGTCGCCATCGAGGCGCACCTCGACCGCGGTCGCGGTCCGGTCGCCACGGTGCTCGTCCAGCGCGGCACCCTGCGGGTCGGCGACTCGATCGTCGCGGGCGACGCCTACGGTCGCGTCCGCCGCATGATCGACGAGCACGGCGACGACGTCGAGGAGGCGACCCCGTCGCGTCCGGTCCAGGTCATCGGCCTGACCAGCGTCTGTGGCGCCGGCGACACGCTCATGGTGGTCGAGGAGGACCGCACGGCCCGGCAGATCGCCGACCGGCGCAACGCGCGCAAGCGCAACGCGCTGGCGGCCAAGTCGCGCCGCCGGATCAGCCTCGAGGACCTGGACTCGCACCTCAAGGAGACGAGCCAGCTCAACCTCATCATCAAGGGCGACAACGCCGGTACGGTCGAGGCCCTCGAAGAGGCCCTCATGGGCATCGAGGTCGACGACGAGGTGCAGCTGCGCGTCATCGACCGCGGTGTCGGTGCCGTCACCGAGACCAACGTCAACCTGGCCGCCGCGTCGGACGCGATCATCATC
This sequence comes from Actinomycetales bacterium, assembly GCA_012841845.1. GTDB lineage: Bacteria > Actinomycetota > Actinomycetes > Mycobacteriales > Mycobacteriaceae > Dietzia. The sequence continues at coordinate 1,500 of DUTZ01000248.1, forward strand.
GGGTTCAACGTGCGCTCCGAGGGCAAGTCCACGGAGCTCGCGAACCGCGAGGGCGTCGAGATCCGCTACTACTCGATCATCTACCAGGCGATCGAGGAGATCGAGGCGGCGCTCAAGGGCATGCTCAAGCCGATCTACGAGGAGAAGCAGCTCGGCCAGGCGGAGATCCGCCAGCTGTTCCGCTCCTCCAAGGTGGGCACGATCGCCGGCTGCATGGTGATCGACGGCATCGTCCGGCGCAACGCCAAGGCGCGCCTCATCCGTGACGGCAGCGTCGTGGCCGAGGAGATGACCATCTCCTCGCTGCGCCGCGAGAAGGACGACGCCACCGAGGTCCGCGAGGGCTTCGAGTGTGGTCTCACCGTGACGTACGCCGACATCAAGGTCGGGGACGTCGTCGAGGCCTACGAGCTCGTCGAGAAGCCGCGCGACTGACGTCGCGCGCGACCCGTGGGGGCAGGTTCCGTCGTGCACGGGCCTGCCCCCACGGCATGCTGTGAACCGAGCGGTCGTCTGCCGACCGCACCACGTCAAGGAGGATGGCCATGAGCGACAAGGGACGCGCCGGACGGCTCGGAAAGCGGATCGGGGAGATCGTCGCGACGGCGATCGAGCACGAGATCAAGGACCCGCGACTGGAGTTCGTGACCATCACCGACTCCCGCATCACCGCCGACCTCCGTCTGGCGACGCTGTACTACACGGTCCGGGGCGTTACGCTCGACGACGAACCCGACCTGGACGCCGCCGCCGACGCGCTCGCCACGGCACGCGGGCGGCTGCGCACCATGGTCGGCAAGCAGACCGGGGTCAAGTTCACCCCCGAACTGACCTTCGTCCTGGACTCGGTGCCGGACGCGGCCCGTCACATGGAGGAGCTCCTCGCCAAGGCGCGCGCCCAGGACGAGCAGGTCCGCCGTGTCGCCGAGGGCGCCCGCCCCGCCGGTGACGAGGACCCGTACCGCCGGGACGAGCGGGAGGACCCCACGGAGGACGACGACCGGTGACGACCCGGGTCGATGCGGCCGGGGCGGCCGCGGTGCTGGCCCGCCACCGCGAGGTGACGGTGCTGTGCCACCTCCGCCCCGACGCCGACGCGCTCGGCAGTGCGACGGGGCTGACCCGCGCCCTCCGGGCGGCCGGCGCCGTGGTCCACCCCTCGTTCGACCCCGGCGAGGTGCCGGCCGGCCTCCGGGCGATCCCCGGGACCGGGGACGTGCTCCCGCTGGCCGACGTGCCGGCGCACGAGGGACTGGTGGTGGTGCTCGACTGCGCCAGCGAGGACCGTGTCGGGGACTGGGGGCGACTGGCCGCCGAGGCCGACGAGATCCTCGTCGTCGACCACCACCGCTCCAACCCCGGATTCGGCACCCACCTCCTGCTCGACCCAGGGGCGGCGTCCACGGCGACCCTCGTCACCGAGATCCTCGACGCGGGCGGGTACCCCCTCGACCCCGAGACCGCCACCAGCCTCTACGCCGGTCTCGTCACCGACACCGGATCGTTCCGCTGGGGCGGTCCGGGGGCCCACGACACCGCGCGCCGCCTCCTCGCCGCCGGCGCCGAGGCCGGCGCCCTGGGCTTCGAACTCCTCGACGCCCACCCCTTCGACTGGCTCGCCGTCCTCGGCGGTCTGCTCGCCGCGGCGCGGCTCGAGCCCGACGCCGCCGGCGGACGGGGCGTCGTGTGGCTCGAGGTCCCGCACCGGATCGCGGGCACCGCGCCGCAGGAGGACGTCGAGTCGCTCGTCTCCCACCTGAGGGGCGTCCGCGAGGCCGCGGTCGCGGTCCTGCTCAAGGAGTACCGGCCCGGCGAGTGGTCGGTCTCCCTGCGGTCCCGCGACGGCGACGCCGTCGATGTGGCGGCCGTGGCCGGGGCACTCGGCGGGGGCGGGCACCCCGCGGCCGCCGGCTGCACGGTGGGGGGCGACGCGCTGGGCATCGTCGCGAGGATCCGTGAGCTCCTCGCCTGAGCGCGCGGCCGCGCAGCACTCCGATCCGGCCCCCGCCCCGCCCGACGTGGGGATCCGGGCGCTCGGGCGGCGCCTGTGGTCGATCGCGCTGCCCGTCCTGCCCGTCCTCGCGGCCGAGCCCCTGTACCTGCTCATCGATGGGATCGTCGTGGGGCGGCTCGGGCCGGAGGACCTCGCCGCGCTCGGGGTGGGCGCGCTCGTGCTGCTGGTCCTGGGCACCCAGATGAACTTCCTGTCCTACGGCACCACCGCCCGGGCGGCGCGCCTGCACGGCGCGGGCCGTCGGGCGGAC
>DUTZ01000249.1 GCA_012841845.1 Actinomycetales bacterium
CCGTGAGGCGGTGCCGCGCGCCCCCGCGACCGGGCACGAACTCCCAGGACAGGCCCGGGTCCACGGCCTCGATGAGCGAGGTGATCTCCGGCACCACGCGGCGGACGTCGCCGGACGCGCACGCGGTGGCCGACCGGCGCGCCCCGCCGTCGGCCCACCACCGCCAGAAGGCGGTGATCGCCCGGTCCGAGCGGAGCCGGGCGGTCTCGATGCGGACGCCGGTCAGGTCCAGTGACCGGGACAGCTCCCGGGGCCGTGCCGCACCGATCGCCATCCGTTCACCTTCCGTCCCGTGTCGCCCGGCGTGCCGACGGTCGGCGCGCGTTCCTGACCCCAGTATCCGGATTACCCGCCGATCGTGCCCGCGACGGCGCCGCGCAGCGCGTCCTGCGCCTCCTCGGCGGTGAGGTCGCCCACGAGGACGCGCAGGGTGAGGCCGTCCGCCACGGCAAGCAGGGTCCGGGCGGCGGCGCGCGGGTCGGCGAGCCCCGGCGCGCACCGCTCCAGCAGGCGGGCCGCCTCCGCCTCCGCGTCCGACTTGGACTGCGCCAGTACGGCGGCCACCTCCGGATCCGCCACCCCGGCGGCCACGAACGAGTAGAAGACGGAGGTCCCCACGCGGGTCCCCTCGGCCGCCGGCAGCGCGTGGGCGAGCAGGTTCCACAGCTCCTCCGCCGGGCCTGCGCCGGCGACCGCTCCCGCGTGTGCGGCCTCGGCCACGGCGACCATCTCGGCGACGCTCGCGCGCACCAGATCGTCCTTCGACGCGAAGTAGTGCTGTACCCGGCCCGCCGAGACACCGGCCTCCGCGGCCACCGACCGCACCGAGACGCCCGCGATCCCCCGGCGCGCGACCACCGCCCACACCGCGCGCAGGATCTCCCCCCGCTTGGTCGCGTGGTCGCCCCGGGTCGCCATGGCCCGAATCTAGCAACCGGGTCTTCCCCACCGCCCGGCGATGCAATACGCTCGTATTGATTCTGTGGAGGTGGTCCGATGCCCGAACCCGAGCGACCGGCGCGCCGGGCAGGCCGGCCCCGGCGGCCCCGGCGGCGGATCCTGGTGTGGCTGATGCTGGCCCTCGTCGTCGTCCTCGCCGCCGACCGGGTGCGCACCCTCGCCGCCCCCGGCCCCGCCGTGGGGCACTGGGACTCCGCCGCCGGGATGGCCGAGTACACCCGCGCCTACCGGGCCGTCCTGGCCGCCGTCCCCGCCCCCACCCGCACGCACGACGTGCCCACGGACATGGGCACCGTGCGCGTCCTCGAGTGGCGCGGCCGGGAGCCCGACGCCACACCGGTGGCCCTGCTGCCCGGACGCTCCTCCGGGGCGCCGATGTGGGCCGAGAACCTGCCCGACTGGCTCGGCTCCCGCACCGTGTACGCGCTCGACCCGATCGGCGACGCCGGGATGAGCAGCCAGCGCACCCCGCTGGAGTCCTTCGACGACCAGGCCACCTGGATCGCGCAGGCCCTCGACGGGCTCGACGTGGACCGCGTCCACACCGTCGGGCACAGCTTCGGCGGCGCGAGCGCCGCGATCCACGCCCTCCGCCACCCCGAGCAGCTGGCCAGCGTGACGCTCCTCGAGCCCGTCATGGTGGTCACCGGCCTCCCCGCGAGCACCTACTTCTGGGCCGTGATCACCCAGCTCCCGATGCCGCAGCGGCTCAAGGACCGCGCGCTCGCCGAGATCGGCGGCACCACCGTCGAGGAGGTCCGCGCGCGCACCCCGATGTCGGTGATGATCGACGCCGGCTCGCAGCACCACTCGGCCGCCCTACCGATGCCGCGCACGCTCACCGACGACGAATGGCGCGGCCTCGCCGTCCCTCTACGCGCCGACCTCGCCGGCGACTCCGCCCTCACCGGCCGTGGGGACGCGGCGGCGCGGCTGCGGGAGCTCCGGCCCGACGACGAGGTGATCGACTGGCCCGGCGCCACCCACTCGCTGCCCATGCAGGAACGCGCCCGCCTCGGGCCGGCGGTCGCGCAGTTCTGGGCCGCCCACGACGGGACCGGGTAGACCCGACCGGTGTCGCCCGCCGGCTCCCGGTGCGTCAATGGGGTGCACCCGACCCGAGAGGACACCTCATGAGCGACGACACCCGCACGCCCGAGCAGATCGTCACCGACCTCGTCGAGGAGTCGCCGATCTGCATGGTCACCACCGTCGGATCGGACGGCGACCTGCTCTCCCGCCCCATGACCCGCCAGGACTCGGAGTTCCACGGCCGGATCCGGTTCCTCGCCCCGAGGGACGGGCACCTCGTGGCCGAGATCGCCGCCGACCCGCGGGTCAACGTCTCCGTGCAGTCGCGGGACGGCTTCGTCTCCGTGGCCGGCCGGGCGAACGTCGATGAGAACCGGGCTGCGGTCACCGAGAACTGGAACGCCGCGATGCAGGCGTTCCTCCCCGACGGTCCCGAGTCCGCCGTGGCGGTGGACGTGGAGGGCGAGTCCGCCGAGTACTGGGATTCGAGCGGGTCGACGATCCTGCACGTCGCCTCGTTCGTCCGCGCTGCCGTCTCGGACGACCGCCGCACCCCGGACGTCGGCACCAGCGGCACCGTCGAGCTGTAACCCCGCCTAGCCGCCGCAGCAGCCGCCCGGGGGCTCGCCGGCCTCGCCGCGCGCCGGGGCCTCCCGCTGCTCCCGGGTGGTGCGGTTGCGGGCGGCCAGCTCACCCTCGGCCGGGTAGTCCACCCCGACCAGGGAGAGCCCGCACGCCGGCGCCACGGGCACGGCCGAGGAGCGCTCCGACTCGGCGAGCAGGCCGGTGATCCACTCGAGGGAGCGCCGCCCCTCCCCCACGGCCATCACCGCGCCCACGAGGCTGCGGACCATGGACCAGCAGAACGCGTCCGCGCTCACGCTCGCGGTCCACACCTCGGCCGCTCCCGGCGCGTCCGGGCCGCGCGGATCGGGCTCTGCGCGCCAGTCGAAGCGCTGCAGCTCGCGGATCGTCGTGGCGCCCTCGCGCCGGCGGCAGAACGCCGCGAAGTCGTGCAACCCCAGAAGTCGCCGCGAGGCCTCGCGGACCAGCTCGAGCTCCGCGGTGCGCGGCCACGCCGCGGTGTCCCGGGCGCGGGTCGGCTCGGCGCCCCACGTCGCGGTGGTGAGCCGGTACTCGTAGTGCCGGCGCAGCGCCGAGAAGCGCGCGTCGAAGTCCGTCGGCGCCCACGCCGCGTGCATCACCGCGACGTCCGCGGGGAGC
>DUTZ01000250.1 GCA_012841845.1 Actinomycetales bacterium
CGGCGCGCCAGGAGCAGACCCCCGCTGCGGGGACCGCCGAACTTGTGGGCGCTGGCGGCCAGGGTGGTGGCCCCGAGGTCGTGGAAGTCCACCGCCCGGTGGCCGACGACCTGGACGGCGTCGACATGCACCGGGGTACCTGCCGCCGCGGCCCGGGCCACGACCTGCTCGACCGGCTGCAGGGCGCCGGTCTCGTTGTTGGCCCACATGCAGCAGGCCACCGCGGCCGGCTCGTCCAGGGCGGAGAGGTCCGCGACGCGGCCGTCAGATCCCACCGGAAGTAGCTCCAGCGACGCCCCGGTCCGGCCCAGAGCCTTGACCGGCTCGAGAACCGCCGGGTGCTCGATGGGGGTCGACAGGACCCGCTCCAGTGGTGAGACCCCGTACAGGCCGGTCACCGCGAGGTTGTCGGCCTCCGTGCCCGAGGCGGTGAAGATGACCTCGACCGGATCGGCGCCGAGGAGCGCGGCGATCTCCTCGCGGGCGTCGTCCAGCACCCGTCGCGCAGCCCGGCCGGAACCGTACTGACCACCCGGGTTGAGCATCCCCGCATGCTCCACCCAGGCATCGACGGCCCCCTGCCGCATGGGCGAGGTGGCCGCGTGGTCGAGGAAGTGCCGCACTACTTCCGGGAGTTGATCTCGGCGATGAGGGCGGGGACGACCTCGTGGAGGTCGCCGACGACGCCGAGGTCGGCGATCTGGAAGATCGGGGCGTCCTCGTCGTTGTTGATGACCACGATCTTCTTCGCGGTCTGCATGCCGGAGGTGTGCTGGATCGCACCCGAGACGCCCAGGCCGATGTAGAGGTCCGGGGACACGGTCACGCCGGTCTGGCCGATCTGGTACGCGCCGTCGTAGTAGTCGAGGTCGACGATGTCGCGGGTGACGCCGACGGCGCCGCCGAGGGCGTCGGCGAGCTCCTCGGCCAGGGCCATGTCCTCGGCCGAGCCGATGCCGCGGCCGACGGCGATGACGACCTTGGCGGCCGGCAGGTCCGGACGGGAGCCGCGGACGGCCGGGGTGAAGCCGGTGACGGTGACGTCCTTGGCGGTGGCAGCGGGCAGCGCCAGGGTGGTCAGCGCGCCGGCGCCGGCGACCGGGGCGGCCTCCACCGCACCGGGGCGCAGGGAGTAGATCGGGCAGGCGCCACCGACGGCGGCCGAGACCTCGATCTGGTCACCGAAGACGGACTGGGTGGCGGTGCGGTCGGCGTTGATGCCGACGACGTCGCACAGCACGCCGGAGGCCAGCCGTGCGGCCAGGCGGCCGGCGATCTCGTTGCCGGTGGCGTCGGCGGCGACGACGATCGGGCCCGGGGTGGTGGCGGCCAGGGTGTGCAGGGCGTCGACCTGCGGGAGGATGAGACGCTCGGCGGCGTCGGCTGCCTCGGCGGCGACGATGGTGGCGGCACCGGCCTCGGCCAGCGCCGGGGCCAGGGCGGCGGTCACGCCGGGGGCGCCGACGACTACCGCGGTGACCTCACCGAGGGGGCGGGCGGCGGTGATGAGCTCACCGGTGACGGGGAGGACCTGGGAACCGTCGTGCTCGACCAGGACATAGACAGTGGACATGCGTGTACTCCTTGAGGGTGGTCGAGGGGGCTTAGAGGAACTTCTCGGCGGCGAGGTAGTCGGCGACCTGCGCGGCCGCGGCGACTCCGTCGGACCCGCAGATGACGTCACCGGCGGTGCGTGCCGGGCGTTCGGAGGCCGCGGTGACGGCGGTGGCCGCGTGCGCGAGCCCGACCTGGGCGGCGGCGACGCCGATGGCGGCGGTGTCGAGCACGGTGATCTCGTGCTTCTTGGCGGCCATGAGGCCCTTGAAGTTGGGGAAACGCGGCTTGGGGGCCTTGTCGGTCACGGAGATGACCGCCGGCAGCTGGGCGGTGAGCTCGTAACGTCCCGCGGCGGTGTCGCGGACGGCGGTGACGGTCTGGCCGTCGAGGGCGACGGAGCGCACGCCGGTGAGGGCCGGGAGCTGGCGGTACTCGGCGAGGATGCCGGGCAGGGCGCCCATCGCGCCGTCGGAGGAGGCGTTGCCTGCGACGATGAGAGCGACCTCCTCCGTGGCGGCGACCGTGTTGATGGCGTTGGTCAGCGCCCAGGTGGTGCCCAGCAGATCGGAGCCCGCCAGGGTGTCGTCGAGGATGTGCACGGCGTCGTCCGCGCCCATGGCCAGGGCCTTGCGGAGGGTCTCGTCGGCGCCGGCCGGGCCCATCGTCAGGGCGATGACGCGGTAGCCGGCGTCGGCGTTGTCGTCCCGCAGCTGCAGGGCCTGCTCCATGGCGAACTCGTTGATCTCGTCGATGACGGAGTCGACGTTGACGCGGTCCAGGGTGTGGTCGGCCTCGAGGGTCTTCTGGGACCAGGTGTCCGGAACATACTTGACGAGTACCACGATCGCGGGCATCGGCAGTCACCTTTCTGAAGGGTTGGGGAAGTCTGCAGAGAGTCTACGCTAGGCCCCGCCTCAACAGGTCAGGCAACCCTTACTTTCCCGGTTCCGCCGCCCGGTGCTCCCGCGGGCCGCACACGATGGCCACGCCCTGTGTCCCGATCCGCGTGCACACCACCGCCGCAGACTCCCGGCCCCGCAGACGGAGCTTCTTCCGCAGCACGTCCGGGTCGACGTCGACCCCGCGGACGAGGATCTCCAGCGCGCCCACCTCCGGGCCGAGCGCCGCCTTGAGTCTCTTCAGCGGCACGATCTCCCTGATCTCGAAGCCGCTGCGTCCCGCCGGGATCTCATCACCGGTGAGGTAGGCGATGCGCTCGTCGAGCATCCACAGCCCCTCCCGGCGCGCGTAGTGCCGCACGAGCCCGGCGCGCACGACCGCCCCGTCGGGGTCGATGAGGTAGCGGCCGGGTTCGCCGGCACCGACGTCATCGGGTTCCGAGTCGGTGATCCGGTCCACCGCCCCGTCACTGATGATGACCGCCTCCCGCCGCTCCCCCTCCGCCAGGCCCGGCGTGTAGAGGCACGCCTCCTTGACGCCGCCGTCCACCGACACCAGACTCACCAGGCCCTCCCAGTCGGAGAAGTCCAGCCCCGGGGCGCACTTGACGGCCAGTTCCCGTCCCGGCCACGCGGCCAGCAGGTCCGGCAGCGGCGGCAGCAGCTGGTCGGGGTGAGTGATGCGGCGTCCGCCGGCCCGACGCGCGGGATCGGCGACGATGACGTCCGCGCCCCTGCTCACGGGCACGGTGGCGTCGGCACGCCCCAGCCACACGTCGGCGCCGAGGTTGTGGCGGGCCATCGCCAGGCGGACGTCATCGAGGTCACTGCCCAGGTAGCGCAGCCCCGCACCGCTTATCGACGCCCCCTCCGTCCCCACCGAACACGTCACGTCATGCACGAGGACGTCCGGGCCTGCGGCCCGTCGCAGGCGGGCGGCGCGCTGCGCCGCCACCACCTGCGGGGTGGCCTGCTGGGCGGCGTCGAGGTCGGTGAGCCAGGTGGCGGGGAACTTGCCGTGGGTGGCGGCGGTCCGCCGGGCCTGCGCCAGCTCCGCGACGGCGCGCCCGTGGGCGCCGAAGCGCTCACGGAGCACGGCGGCGTCGGCGAGCAGTGAGGCCTTCGTCAGGGGGAGGCCGGCGGTGGCGTCGGCGATGTCGTCGGTGTGGGCCGCCAGGAAGGCGACCTCGTCACGGGTGAAGGCCATCAGAATTCCGGGCGGATCCGGTCGACCCAGGCGGTGGTGAAGTACTCGGCGTAACGCGGATCATCGACGGGGTCCCCGATCACGGGGTTGAGGTCCGCGGCGTCGGCGCCGGCGAGGGCCGCGGCCGTCGTCGGGAACTGCGCGAGGAAGCTGAGCTGTGCCCACGTGGGGATCGCCAGACGGACGAGACCGTGCCGCCAGCCGTCGAGCAGCAGCTGCGGCGGGAACCAGCCCGCGTCGTCGGCCTCGGAGGTGTCACCGTCCGGGGACTGGCCCTCCGGGGCGACCGCGACGAAGGAGATGGTGTCGAACCAGTGGAGATTCTTCCAGCCCCCGACCCAGCGTGCCCAGGGGCGGGCCAGATCGGAGCAGACCCGCAGGTCATGACGGGTGAGCATCTCGGTGAGCGAGATCTTGTGGGAGATGAGGTCCACCCGGTCCTGGTGGTACGGGGTGACGTCGGTGATCGGGCGGCCGTCGCCGTGGATGGCCAGCAGCGTGCCCGTCTCCTCGAAGAGCTCCCGCACCCCGGCGAACACGACCGCGTGCGTCTGCTCCGGGCTCAGCCCCAGACGCTCGGCGAGATCCTCCACCGGGCGGCCGGTCCACAGGTCCGAGGTGTCCCAGGTCCCCTCCGGGAAGTCCCGGTGATCGACACCCCCGCCCGGGAACACGGTCATGCCGGGGTAGTTGCGCATCGTGGGGACGCGCTCCTGGGCCCACACCTGCAGGCCCTCCGGGGAATCACGCACGAGGATGATCGTGGTGGACAGCCGGGCCTGGTCATGGCCGGTCGGCGCCTTACGCTTGGGCACAGCTGATTCACCTCCGGGGAATCGTGGGGGCAGGGTCGGTGGAACAACCGACAGTCTAGGTAAACCTCAGCGGCGGTGCGCCGGACGGCGGCGGGTGCGGCGGGCGAAGTAGCGCTCGCCGATGCGCGACACCTCGATCGGCTGACGGAAGGCCTTCGACAGATTCTCACTGGTGAGGACCGTGTCGATGAGGCCCTGGGCGACGACCCGGCCTTCGTCGAGAAGCATGGCGTGGGTGAATCCGAAGGGGATCTCCTCGACGTGGTGGGTGATCATGACGATCGCCGGGGCGTCCGGGTCCATCGCCAGGTCACCGAGGTAGCCGACGAGGTCCTCACGGCCGCCGAGGTCCATGCCGGCACCCGGCTCATCGAGGATGAGCAGCTCCGGGTTGGTCATGAGCGCACGCGCCACGAGGACGCGCTTGCGCTCACCCTCCGAGAGGGTGCCCCAGGTCCGGTCGAGCAGGTGGTAGGCGCCCACCTGGTCGAGGATCTCGTGCGCCTGCTCGAAGTCGATCTCCTCGTACTCCTCGCGCCAGCGGCCGAGCACGGCGTAACCGGCGGAGACCACCAGGTCCTGCACCGTCTCGTCCGGCGGGATGCGGTTGCCCAGCGCCGAGGAGGAGACACCGATCATGGCCCGCAGGTCACGCATGTCGGTGCGGCCCAGCCGCTCCCCCATGACGTAGGCGACACCCGAGGTGGGGTACTCCTCAGCGGCGGCCATGCGGATGAGGGTGGTCTTGCCGGCGCCGTTGGGGCCGACGATCACCCACCGCTCATCGAGCTCGACCTGCCACGTGACGGGGCCGACGAGGTTTCGTCCCCCACGCTTGAAGGTCACATCGCGGAAATCGACCAGCAGGTCCTCGTTGGTCTCGTTGAAGTCAGTCACATCCCCCATTGTGGCCGATTTTGTGCGTCCCCTGTGGAACTGACACAGCTGGACTAGGCTCGTTGGGGTAGTTCCAACCCCTCAATGTGGAAGGTGAAACACATGACCGGTCGACTCGGAATCGATGACGTCCGCCCCCAGATCACCGGGCGCCTGTACCCCGCGAAGGCCGTGGTCGGAGAGGTCATCCCCGTCACCGCCCTCGCGTGGCGTGAAGGACACGACGCCATCGCGGCGACCCTCAACGTCACCCCGCCGGAGGGGGACACCGTCGCCATCCACATGACGACCGATCCCGACAACCAGGACCGCGTCCACGGCGTGTTCGTCCCGGATGCCCCCGGTCTGTGGACCTTCCGGGTCGACGCCTGGTCCGACGTCTTCGCCACCTGGCGCAACGCCGTGACCAAGAAGATGGACGCGGGACAGTCTGCTGCGGAGCTGGCCAACGACCTCGCCCACGGCGCCGACCTCTTCGACACCGCCGCGAAGGCCGCCCCGGCCTCCGTCTCCGGCGTGCTCATCGACGCCGCCACGGCCCTGCGCAACGAGGAGCTGAGCCTGGCCAAGCGCGTCGAGACCGGCCTGTCCGAGGTCGTCACCGCCGTGCTGCACCGCCACCCGCTGCGTGAGCTGCTCACCCACGGCCCGGTCTGCGAGGTCCTGGTCGAGCGCCGCGGCGCCCTGGTCAGCTCCTGGTACGAACTGTTCCCCCGCTCCACCGGCGGCTGGGACCAGTACGGCAACCCGGTCCACGGCACCTTCGCCACCACCGCCGCCGCCCTGGAGCGGGTGGCGAAGATGGGCTTCGACACCGTCTACTTCCCGCCGATCCACCCGATCGGTGAGATCAACCGCAAGGGCCGCAACAACACCCTCACCCCGGAGCCGGGCGACGTCGGTTCCCCGTGGGCCATCGGTTCCGAGGTCGGCGGCCACGACACCACCCACCCGGAGCTGGGCACCGAGGAGGACTTCTCCGCCCTCATCGCCCGCGCCGAGGAGCTGGGCCTGGAGATCGCCCTCGACCTCGCCCTGCAGGCC
>DUTZ01000251.1 GCA_012841845.1 Actinomycetales bacterium
CGACCACGACGGTCGGCGGGCCCTTCGAGCGTCTGCTCAGGCGTCTGCCCGGATCAGGCGTCCTTGATCTCGCAGAGGACGGCGCCCTGCGTGACGGCGGCGCCGGCGTCCACGGACAGGTCGGTGACGACGCCGTCCTTGTGCGCGGTGACCGGGTTCTCCATCTTCATGGCCTCGAGCACGGCCACGAGGTCGCCCTGCTTGATCTCCTGGCCCTCCTCGACGGCCACCTTGACCACGGTGCCCTGCATGGGCGCCGACACGGCGTCGCCGGAGGCGGCCGCACCGGCGGCGCCGCCGCGGCTGCGGGACTTGGCCTTGCGGCGGACGGTGCCGCCGGCCTGGGACCCACCGAAGGCGAGGTCGCCCGGGAGCGAGACCTCGACGCGGCGGCCGTCCACCTCCACGACGACCTTCTTGCGCTCGACGGGCTCGTCGTCGTCGGCCGGGGCGCCGGTCGGGGACCACGGCTCGAGCGGGTTGTCCCACTCGTTCTCGATCCACTTGGTGTAGACGTCGAAGCCGTTGTCGTCGCCCACGAACGCGGGGTTGGTGACGATGTGCTGGTGGAACGGGATGACCGTGGCCATGCCCTCGACGACGTACTCGTTCAGGGCGCGGGCCGAGCGGGCGAGCGCCTGGTCGCGGTCCTCGCCCCACACGATGAGCTTGGCGAGCATCGAGTCGAACTGGCCGCCGATCGTGTCGCCCTGCTCGACGCCCGAGTCCATGCGGACGCCGGGGCCGGTGGGCTCGTGGTAGCCGGTGATCGTGCCCGGGGCGGGCAGGAAGCCGCGGCCGGCGTCCTCGCCGTTGATCCGGAACTCGAAGGCGTGGCCGCGCGGGGCCGGGTCCTCGGTGAACTCCAGGACCTCGCCCTCGGCGATCTTGAACTGCTGGAGCACGAGGTCGATGCCGGCGGTCTCCTCGGTGACCGGGTGCTCCACCTGGAGGCGGGTGTTGACCTCGAGGAACGAGATCGTGTCGCCCTGGACCATGTACTCGACGGTGCCGGCGCCGTAGTAGCCGGCCTCCTTGCAGATGGCCTTGGCGGACTCGTGGATGCGCCCCCGCTGCTCGTCCGTGAGGAACGGCGCGGGGGCCTCCTCGACGAGCTTCTGGAAGCGGCGCTGCAGGGTGCAGTCGCGGGTGCCGGCCACGACCACGTTGCCGTGCTGGTCGGCGAGGACCTGCGCCTCGACGTGGCGGGCCTTGTCGAGGTACTGCTCGACAAAGCACTCGCCGCGGCCGAAGGCGGCGACGGCCTCACGGGTGGCGGACTCGAAGAGCTCGGCCACCTCGCTCATCTCGTGGGCGACCTTCATGCCGCGGCCACCGCCGCCGAAGGCGGCCTTGATGGCGATGGGCAGGCCGTGCTTCTCGGCAAAGGCGACGACCTCGTCGGCGCCGGAGACGGGGTCCTTGGTACCGGCGGCCATCGGCGCGTTGGCGCGCTCGGCGATGTGGCGGGCCGTGACCTTGTCGCCGAGGTCGCGGATGGCCTGCGGCGGCGGGCCGATCCAGATGAGGCCGGCGTCGATGACGGCCTGGGCGAAGTCGGCGTTCTCCGAGAGGAAGCCGTAGCCCGGGTGGATCGCGTCGGCGCCCGACTTGGCGGCGGCGTCGAGGATCTTGTCGAAGACCAGGTAGGACTCGGCGGACGTCTGTCCCCCGAGGGCGAAGGCCTCGTCCGCCAGCTTGACGAACAGGGCATCGGCGTCGGGCTCGGCGTAGACGGCCACGCTGGCCAGGCCGGCATCCTTCGCCGCGCGGATCACCCTGACGGCGATCTCGCCGCGGTTGGCGACGAGGACCTTGGTGATGTGAGAGCTGGCATGACTGGGCACTCAGGGCCTCCTGGTGGTGTACGTCTGCTTTACCGGCGTTCCCGGTGGGGTCGTCGGTGTCCTTCGAGCAGTCTAATGAGAGGGCTACCTCATGTGTTGGTTTGGGGGTCGGCGGGTGCGCCGTACGGGGGTCCCCGGCGGCGTGCTCACCCGACGAGCCCGGGCCGCCAGAGGTGGTGTGCGTGCAGGTCGGCCCCGGCGAGCAGGCGCCGCAGGAGGGGCAGACTGAGGCCGATCACGCTCGACGGATCGCCCTCGATCCGGTCGATGAACCAGCCGCCGAGCGACTCGATCGTGAACGCGCCCGCGCACTCCAGTGGCTCCCCGGTCCGCAGGTACACGTCGAGGTCGGCGTCGGAGGGGGCGCCGAAGTGCACCGTGGTGTCGGAGGTGTCGGCGCCCCGGTGTGTGACGACGAGGTCGGTCCCGTCGCGCAGGTCGGCCACCACGAGGGCGTGCCCGGTGAGCAGCACGCCGTGCCGTCCGCGGACGGCCCGCCAGCGTTCCATGGCGCGCTCGTAGGTGTGGGGCTTGCCCTCGAGCCAGCCGTCCACGAGCAGCATCGAGTCGCAGCCCACGAGCACCATCTGCTCGGCGCCCGCGGCGCGCGCCTCCTCGGCGAGCGCGGCGCCCTCGCGGGCGAGGACCTCGTCGGCCTTGGCCCGGGCCAGCTCCTCGACGATCCGGACCGGCGGGGTGCGGTCGGGCAGGGTGGCCAGCAGCGCGTCCTCGTCGACGCGCGGCACCCGGACGAGCGGGTCGACCCCGGCCTGCTGGAGGATCCGGAGACGGGACGGCGAGGCCGAGGCGAGGACGAACGCGATCATGCGGCCCAGCGTAACCAGCGCGTCAGTCGCGCGGCAGCAGCATGGTCACCGTGAGCGTCGTGGGCTCGGCGGCCACCACCGAGTGCCGCAGCTTGGGCGTGAGGTGCAGGATCTCGCCGGGGCGGAGGTCGATCGTGCGGTCCGGCAGACCGAAGTCGACGCGCCCGCGCAGCACCTGGATGAGCACCGGGTGGTGGGCGGCGTGGTCGCCGAGCTCCTGGCCGGCGGCGAACTCGAAGGCGACGATCTTGGTGGTCTCGTCACTGTGGACGATCGACGCGCGCGGCTTGTCCTCGAAGGGCTCGGCGCGGCCGATGACGTCGGTCATGTGGGTGGCCGTGCCCTCGGTGGTGCCGGCCCTGCCGCCCAGCGTGCGGTTCTCGGCGAGCACCGCGTCCGAGCGGTCCTCCGGGGTGTTGGGCTGATCGGACACGGGTCCTCCTGGGGCCGGGGCGGGTGATGGCACCAGTGTCCCCGTAAAGCGGGCGAGCCGTCACCCCCCGCACGCGATCCCGGTCTGCGACCTGGGAGAACGTGGGCGGGGGCGACGGCTCGCCGGAGATGGGCGTCAGAACTGCCGGCGGTTGAGGAACGAGCCGGGGCTGTACCCGAACGGGGTGCGCAGCTTGTCGTTGACGTCGCCCCAGTCGTCGCGGATCCCCGTGTCGTGCTCGGCCGCGTAGGCGGCATTGCCCTCGGCGGTGGCGAACACGGCCGAGAGGATGCCCACCTCGACCGGCGTGGGGTTGCCGCGGGTGATCTCGAAGTACGGCTTCGCCGGGGGCGCGGCCTTCTCCTCGGTCGTCGGCACGGCCTGCGCGCTGTCCTCTGCTCCGCGGCTCACAGCGGGATGTTCCCGTGCTTCTTGGCGGGCACGTCCACGACCTTGCGGTCGAGCAGACGCAGGGCCTGCGCCACCTGCAGGCGGGTGTGCGACGGCGGGATCACGGCGTCGATGTAGCCGCGCTCGGCCGCGACGTACGGGTTGACGAGCGTGTCCTCGTACTCGGCCTGGAGCTTGAGGCGCAGCGCATCGACGTCCTCGCCGTTCTCGGCGGCCTGCTTGAGCTGGGGGCGGTAGACGAAGCCGACGGCGCCGGAGGCGCCCATGACGGCGATCTCGGCGGTGGGCCACGCGAGGTTGATGTCCGCTCCCATGTGCTTGGAGCCCATGACGTCGTAGGCGCCGCCGTAGGCCTTGCGGGTGATGACGGTGACCTTGCCGACCGTCGCCTCACCATAGGCGTAGAGCAGCTTGGCGCCGCGGCGGATGATGCCGTCGAACTCCTGGCCGGTGCCCGGGAGGAAGCCCGGGACGTCCACCAGGGTGAGGATGGGGATGTTGAACGCGTCGCAGGTGCGGACGAAGCGCGCGGCCTTCTCCGAGGCCTTGATGTCGAGGCAGCCGGCGAACTGGGTGGGCTGGTTGGCCACCACGCCGACGCTGCGGCCCTCGACGCGGCCGTAGCCCACGACGACGTTCATGGCGTACTGCGCCTGGATCTCGAGGAACTCGCCGTCGTCGACGATGTGCTCGATGACCTCGTGCATGTCGTACGGGCTGTTCGACGAGTCGGGGATGATCGTGTCCAGCTCGAGGTCCTCGGGGGTGAGGTTCTCCTCGATGCCGCCCTCGGCGACCGGGTACGGGTAGCGGGGCGCCTCGGCCCGGTTGTTGCTGGGCAGGTAGGAGAGCAGGTCCTTGACGAAGTCCAGGGCGTCCTGCTCGTCGGAGGCCGTGTAGTGGGAGACGCCCGACTTGGTCATGTGCGTGGTGGCGCCGCCCAACTCCTCCTGGGTGACCTCCTCGCCGGTGACCGTCTTGATGACGTCGGGGCCCGTGACGAACATCTGCGAGGTCTTGTCGACCATCACCGTGAAGTCGGTGAGGGCGGGGGAGTAGACGTGGCCGCCGGCGGAGGGGCCCATGATGAGCGAGACCTGCGGGATGACACCGGAGGCCTGCGTGTTGCGCAGGAAGATCTCGCCGTACAGGCCGAGGGAGACGACGCCCTCCTGGATGCGCGCGCCGGCGCCGTGGTTGATCCCGATGATCGGCCGGCCGGTCTTGATGGCCAGGTCCATGACCTTGACGATCTTCTCGCCGTACACCTCGCCGAGCGAGCCGCCGAACACGGTGGCGTCCTGCGAGAAGACGCAGACGCTGCGGCCGTCGATCGTGCCGTAGCCGGTGATGACGCCGTCGCCCAGGGGACGCTTCTCGGCGAGGCCGAAGGTGGTGGCGCGGTGGCGGGCGAGCGCGTCGATCTCGACGAACGAGCCCTCGTCGAGGAGGTTCTCGATCCGCTCGCGGGCCGTCATGAGGCCCTTGTCGTGGGTCCGGTCGATCGCCGCCTGCCCCATCGGGGCGCGGGCCTCGTCGAGACGTCGACGCAGTTCGGACAGCTTCCCGGCGGTCGTGTGGATGTCGGGAGTGGCGGAGTCCGTCTGGACGTCGGCGGCCACGTCCGGTTCTGAGGCAGTCGTCATGTTGTAGGACTCTATCGAGTCCGGGGTGCCGTCGCGAGGTGCACCCGGCCGATTCCCCCGTCACCGACCCCCGCGCGTGGGGGAGCGGCGACCTAGTCTGGACGGCGTGCACGCCGACCCGTCGACCGATCCGCGCCGCCCCCTGGACGCCGCCGCGCTGCGCGGCGCGCTCGTCGAGGCGCCCGGCGCGCCGTACTCCGCCCTCGACGTGGTGGACGAGATCGGCTCGACCAACGCCGAGCTGCTCGGCCGCGCCGCGGACGGGGCGGCCGACCGCAGCGTGCTGCTGGCGGAGCTGCAGACCTCCGGCCGGGGCCGGCTCGGCCGGTCGTGGACGGCGCCGGTGGGGACCCAGGTGGCGGTGAGCGTGCTGCTGCGGCCGGGCGCGGTCTCGCCGACCCTCTACGGCTGGCTGCCGCTCGTCACCGGGCTGGCCGTCCGGGACGCGCTCTCCTCCGCGGGCGGCGTGGACGCCACGCTCAAGTGGCCCAACGACGTCCTCGTGGGCGGCCGCAAGGTCGCCGGGATCCTCGTCGAGATGACCATGGTCCGCGGCGGTGGTGACTTCGCGCTGCCGCTGCCCGCGCTCGTCGTGGGCGTGGGGATCAACGTGGGCCTGCGGCGCGACGAGCTGCCGGTGCCGCACGCCACCTCCCTCGTGCTCGAGGGCGGCAGCGGCGACCGGGACGCGGTCGCGCGCGCCGTGCTCGAGGCGATGGCCCACCGGCACGGGCAGTGGCGCGCCTGCGACCGCGGCAGCGGCGCGACCGTCTCCGACGAGCTGGTCCGCGCGTACTCGGCGGCGTGCTCGACCCTCGGCGCCGAGGTCCGCGTCGAGCTCCCGGCCG
>DUTZ01000252.1 GCA_012841845.1 Actinomycetales bacterium
CGCCCGGCGGCTCGGCGTCACCGCCAAGGCCCGCGAGGTGCGGGGAGGGGACCGGGTGGTGCTGCGCGACGGCGAGGCGATCGGGATCCTGCTCGCGCGCATGGGCGCCACGTCCACCCGGGACGTCTGGGAGGAGCGCCGGTCGCGGCGGGAGGTCCGTGCCACGGCCAACCGTCTGGCCAACTTCGACGACGCCAACCTTCGCCGCTCGGCCCGCGCCGCGGTGGCGGCGGCCGCCCGTGTCCAGCGGGCCCTGGAGATCCTCGCCGAGGACGTGCCGGATCACCTGCTGGCCGCCGGCGAGCTGCGGGTGCAGCACCGGCAGGCCTCCCTCGAGGAGCTCGGGCAGCTCGCGGATCCGCCCATGACCAAGGACGCGGTCGCCGGCCGGATCCGGCGCCTGCTGTCCATGGCGGACCGCAAGGCCGCCGACCTCGGGATCCCGGACACCGAGTCCGTGGTCACCGAGGACATGCTCGACGACGCCTGAGCCCCCTCACCGTGCACACCTGCGGCCGGACCCCGCACGGACACCGGGATCGGCGGGTAGTGTCGACCGCGAGTCCAGGCCGGTGCACCCATACCCGGCCCGGTACCCACACATCCGAGAACCACCCATAAGGAGACATCACGTGACCGTGCGCGTAGGCATCAACGGATTCGGACGTATCGGCCGGAACTTCTTCCGTGCGGTGGAGGCCCTCAAGGCCGAGGGCAAGACGGATATCGAGATCGTCGCCGTCAACGACCTCACCACCAACGACATGCTCGCCCACCTGCTCAAGTACGACTCGATCCTCGGTCGCCTGGGCAAGGACGTCACGTTCGACGACTCCTCGATCACCGTCGGCGGCGTCAAGATGGGCGCCCTCGCCGTCAAGGAGGGCCCCGCCTCCGTGCCGTGGGGCGACTACGACGTGGACGTCGTGGTGGAGTCCACCGGCATCTTCACCGACGCCGAGAAGGCCAAGGGCCACCTCGAGGGCGGCGCCAAGAAGGTCATCATCTCCGCGCCGGCCACCAACGAGGACATCACCATCGTCATGGGCGTCAACGACGACCAGTACGACGGCTCGCAGACGATCATCTCCAACGCGTCCTGCACCACGAACTGCCTCGCGCCGGTCGCCAAGGTCCTCTCCGACGAGTTCGGCATCGTCAAGGGCCTCATGACCACGGTCCACGCCTACACCCAGGACCAGAACCTGCAGGACGCGCCGCACAAGGACCCGCGTCGTGCCCGCGCCGCCGCCATCAACATGGTGCCCACCTCGACCGGCGCCGCCAAGGCCGTCGCGCTGGTGCTGCCGGAGCTCAAGGGCAAGTTCGACGGCTACGCCGTCCGCGTCCCGCTGCCCACCGGCTCGCTCACCGACCTCACGGTCGAGCTGGAGAAGAAGGCCTCGGTGGACGAGGTCAACGCCGCGATCAAGGCCGCCGCCGAGGGCCCCATGAAGGGCATCCTCAAGTACACGGAGGACCCGATCGTCTCGTCCGACATCGTCACGGACCCGCACTCGTCGATCTTCGACGCGCAGCTCACCAAGGCGATCGACGGCCAGATCAAGATCGCCTCGTGGTACGACAACGAGTGGGGCTACTCCAACCGCCTCGCCGACATCGTCGGCCTCGTCGGCAAGTCGCTCTAGAGCCTCACGGCCCTGAGCACGGAGCACCACCACCGGGCCCGGCCCGGGCACGCCGCAGGCGCGTCCCGGCCG
>DUTZ01000253.1 GCA_012841845.1 Actinomycetales bacterium
AGGTGGTGGCGGCCGCGGCGCGACGGGGCGTCCCCGCGCGCGGTGACCGGCCGCGAGCCGCCCTCGAAGCCGGCGGCGATGACGGTCACGCGGACCTCGTCGCCGAGCGAGTCGTCGACCACGGTGCCGAAGATGATGTTGGCGTCCGGGTGCGCCTCCTCCTGCACGAGCGAGGCGGCCTCGTTGATCTCGAACAGGCCCAGGTCGGAGCCGCCGGCGATGGACATGAGCACGCCCTTGGCGCCCTCCATCGTGGTCTCGAGCAGCGGCGAGTTGATGGCGGCCTCCGCGGCCTTGAACGACCGGTTGTCCCCGCGGGCCGAGCCGATGCCCATGAGCGCGCTGCCCGCGCCGGACATGACGCCCTTGACGTCGGCGAAGTCCACGTTGATGACGCCGGGGGTGGTGATGAGGTCGGTGATGCCCTGCACGCCGTTGAGGAGCACCTCGTCCGCGGTCTTGAACGCCTCCATCATGGACACGCCCGCGTCGCCGAGCTGGAGCAGCCGGTCGTTGGGGATCACGATGAGCGTGTCGCAGGCCTCACGCAGCGCGTCGATGCCGGCGTCGGCCTGGCCGCCGCGGCGCTTGCCCTCGAAGGAGAAGGGCCGGGTGACGACGCCCACGGTGAGCGCGCCGAGCTTGCGGGCGATGGCGGCCACGACGGGCGCGCCGCCGGTGCCGGTGCCGCCGCCCTCGCCGGCGGTGACGAAGACCATGTCGGCCCCCTTGAGGACCTCCTCGATCTCGTCCTTGTGGTCCTCGGCGGCCTTGCGGCCGACCTCCGGGTCGGCGCCGGCGCCGAGGCCGCGGGTGAGCTCGCGGCCCACGTCGAGCTTGACGTCGGCGTCCGACATGAGCAGGGCCTGGGCGTCGGTGTTCACCGCGATGAACTCGACGCCCTTGAGGCCCTCGTCGATCATCCTGTTGACGGCGTTGACGCCGCCGCCGCCGATCCCGACGACCTTGATGACTGCGAGGTAGTTGTGCGGTGAGCTCATCGAGGCCCGGCCTTCCTGTGGGGGTGTCGTGCTCGGTTGCGTGCTGTCTCGACGAAACCCTCCACCGGTAAAGTCTCACCCTCTAGTTGAGGGTTAAACTTGCTGGTCAGAGGCCTTTTCCGCCGTCGAGGGACACGGTAGGGGCACCGGCCCCGTGCGTCCACGAGGCTCGCGGGCGTGTCGGGTCGCGGACGCGTCTACCGGGAGGCCGGCAGCGCGGGGTTGGACACGTTCCAGACCTCGCCCGGCCGGTCGAGCACCATCTGCAGGGCGACGGCCTTCTCGTGGTCGCGGCCGGCGGCCCCCCACTCGATCCGTCGGCCGTCGGCCAGGACGAGCACGATCGACGCGCGGGTCTCGACCTCGGCGGCGGTGATGTCGAGGCCGGCGGTGCCCCGGGCCTCGTCGAAGACGGTCGCCAGGTCGCGGACCACGGCGGGCAGGTCGGCGCGCGCCGACTCCCCCACCGTGAGCGTCGGCGTCCCGGGCGGGGCCTCGCCCTGCCCGAAGTCCACGCCGTCCGCGTCGACCAGGTGCGGGGCGCCGTCGACGTCCACCACGACGAGCGCCGTGCGCTCCACCAGGTCGATCCGCAGCGAAGAGGGGTAGTCGCGCCGGACCGTCACCTCGTCGACGCGCGGGAGCCCCGCGACCCGGCGGGCCACGGTGTGCGTGTCCACCTGCAGCAGCGGGGTCCCCGGGGCGACGGCCGCACGCTCGGTCACCTGCTCGACGGGGATCGTCTCCGCGCCGTGCACCTGGACCGACCGCACCGACAGCAGGGGCAGGAAGTACAGCGCCACGTAGCCCACGAGGACGGCGGCCAGCGCCAGGCCCAGGCCGAGGTAGATGCGGTTGGTGCGGCGCCGGCGTCGACGCAGGCGCGCGCGGACCGCCGGGTCGGCGTGGCGGACCCGCTCGTCCGAGCGCTCCACCGAGGCGGCGGCGGCCCTGCGGTCCGGGTCGTCCGAGGTCGTGGCGGGTTCGTCGCTGTGGTCGGTCACCGTCACGCCCTCCCGGCGACCCCGTCGAGAATCCGCGGGCCGAGCGTCGTGACGTCGCCGGCGCCGAGGGTGAACACGACGTCCCCGGGCCGGACCAGCCCGACCACCGCGGCCAGGGCGGCGTCCAGGTCCGGGACGTGGTGCACGTCGACGGTGACGTGGCGGGCCACGAGCCCGCCGTCGACGCCGGGCTCGGGCTGCTCGCGCGCGCCGTAGACGTCCAGCACCACGACCTCGTCGGCGAGCGAGAGCGCCGCGCCGAACTCGGCGGCGAAGATCCGGGTGCGCGAGTACAGGTGCGGCTGGAACACCGCCACCAGACGCCCGGGCCCCGCCGCCGTGACCACGTCGCGCGCCGCCGAGAGCACGGCCGTCACCTCGGTGGGGTGGTGGGCGTAGTCGTCGTAGACCTGCACCCGTCCGCCGTCGAGCGCCGCGGTGCCCTTGGGCTCGAAGCGCCGCCCCACCCCGCCGAAGCCGGCCAGCCCGGCGAGCATCCCGTCGGTGTCCACGCCGATCTCGCGGGCCGCGAGCAGGGCCGCCAGCGCGTTGAGGGCCATGTGCTCACCCGGGGCGCCCACGTGGATCCGGCCGACGGGGGCGCCGTCGAGGACGAGCGAGGCGTCGGTGCCGTCGCCGTCGACCGTGAGGTCCGCCAGCTCGGCCGCCGCGGGCAGCCCGGACTCCGGGCCGTCGGCGGTGCGGTAGCCCACGACGCGTACC
>DUTZ01000254.1 GCA_012841845.1 Actinomycetales bacterium
CGGCGACCTCCTCGGGGGAGGCGCCGTGCCGGATGCGGTCCTGGATCTCGCGGGGGCGCAGCGTGCCCGTCACCGGCGGCCGCGGCCCGGTGTCGGAGGGCAGGTACTCGCCGCGGGCGGCGGCGCGGAGACGGTCGTCGAGCGGGAGGGCGAACTTCTCCCCGGTGTCCCGGATCTCGCACTCGACCACCGACGAGTCGGTGTCCACCCCGACGATCCTCAGCTGCCGCATGCCGCCTCCTCGACTTCTCGTGGCCCCGCCGGCGGCGACTCGGGTGACGCGCACCCGGGGCCGGGGCGTTCCCCACATGGTAGGGCAGCACCCCGGTCCCGTCGCGGAGACGCGCGCAGCCGGGCGGCGCGGACGCGCTCAGCCGAGCTGCGAGACCACGTGGTCGATGCAGCGGGTCAGCTGGGTGACGTCCTCGGGGTCGATGGCCGGGAACATGCCGATGCGCAGCTGGTTGCGGCCGAGCTTGCGGTAGGGCTCGGTGTCGACGACGCCGTTGGCGCGCAGCGTCTTGGCGACCTGCGCGGCGTCGATCTTCTCGTCGAGGTCGATGGTGCCCACGACCTGCGAGCGGTGCGCCGGCTCGGCGACGAACGGGGTGGCGTAGTCGCTGGCCTCCGCCCAGTCGTAGAGGCGCGAGGACGAGTCCTCGGTGCGCGCCACACACCAGTCGAGGCCGCCCTGGGTGTTCATCCACTCGATCTGGTCGGCGAACATGAGCAGTGTGGCCACCGCGGGGGTGTTGTACGTCTGGTTCTTGAGCGAGTTGTC
Source organism: Actinomycetales bacterium (assembly GCA_012841845.1). Taxonomy (GTDB): domain Bacteria; phylum Actinomycetota; class Actinomycetes; order Mycobacteriales; family Mycobacteriaceae; genus Dietzia. The sequence goes on from DUTZ01000254.1 coordinate 782, forward strand.
CACGGCGGTGGGCAGGGAGAGGAAGTCGGGGCACCAGCGGTCCGTGGCCGCGATCTCCTCGACGCGGGACAGCGCGGCCGGGCTCATGAGCGCCACCCAGAGCCCGCCGTCGGAGGCGAAGCACTTCTGGGGCGCGAAGTAGTAGACGTCGGCGTCGGTGATGTCGACCGGCAGGCCGCCGGCGCCGGAGGTGGCGTCGATCGCGACGAGGGCGTCGCCCGACCCGGCCGGGCGGGTCACGGGGACCATGACGCCGGTGGAGGTCTCGTTGTGCGCCCAGCCGATGAGGTCCACCGAGGGGTCGGAGGCCGAGGCCGTGTCGGGGGCCGAGCCCGGGTCGGCGGAGATGACGACCGGGTCGTCCAGGAACGGCGCGGCGCCGGTGACCTTGGCGAACTTGGAGGAGAACTCCCCGTAGGTGAGGTGCAGCGACTTCTCGCGGACGAGGCCGAACGCGGCGGCGTCCCAGAAGGCGGTGGTGCCGCCGTTGCCGAGGATCACCTCGTAGCCCTCGGGGAGCGAGAACAGCTCGCGCAGGCCGTCGCGCACGCGACCCACGACGTTCTTCACGCCCGGCTGGCGGTGGCTCGTGCCCATGATCGTGGTGGCGGCGTCCGAGACGGCCGCGATCTGCTCGGGACGGACCTTGGACGGGCCGCAGCCGAAGCGGCCGTCCGCGGGCAGGAGGTCGGTGGGGATGGTGGGCAGCTGATCGCTCATGGGTGTCATCGTAGTCCGACACCCCGACGGGCCGGAGTAGCGTCGGGGGCATGGAGGACGCCGCCACCGAACCCATCCTCGAGCCGACCGACTTCGACACGATGCGGGTGGGCTACGGCCTGCACACCCGGCTCGACGAGGCCGACCTCGCCGTCGGGTGGTTGCCCCTGTTCACCACGTGGCTCGACGAGGCCGGGCGGCGCGGGGTCCGCGAGCCCAACGCGATGGTGCTCGGCACCGTCGGCGCCGACGGGCGCCCCTCCACCCGCACGGTGTTGTGCAAGGGGGTGGACGAGCTGGGGCTCACGTTCTTCACGACGACGACGTCCCGCAAGGGCACCCAGCTCGCGGCCTCGGGGTACGCCTCGGTGACGTTCCCGTGGCTGGTCGTCGAGCGGCAGGTGCACCTCGAGGGGGCGTGCCGTCCGCTCGCCCCCGAGGAGAGCCGCGCCTACTGGCGCACCCGCCCGCGCGGGTCGCAGGTGGCGGCCTGGGCGTCGGACCAGTCGCGCCCGGTGGGGTCGGTGCGCGAGCTCGAGTCGCTGTTCGCGGCCGCGGAGGAGCGGTTCGCCGGGCAGGACGAGGTGCCCATGCCCGAGCGGTGGGGCGGCTACCGGCTCGTGCCGGACCGGGTGGAGTTCTGGCAGGGCGGCCGCGACCGGTTCCACGACCGGGTGGAGTGCGTCCGGGACGGCGACCGGTGGTCGGCCACCCGTTTGCACCCCTAACCTGGACCGGTGTCCTTTCCGGGGGGTGCTCTCGGTGGGACGCGTCGAATCGGTGGCGACCAGCACGGTAAGGTGTGCCACAGCGCACTCGTGGGCCGCGGGCCCCGAGGTGCACACTGGACATCGAGGCGGGACAGTCGCCGCCGGGACCAATCGTCGGAGAGGGAATCGCGTGACCGCAGGCTCGAACGGTTCGGACCGCAAGGCAACACTGTCGTACCCCGGTGGTGACCTGGAGCTCGACGTGGTCGATGCGACGTGCGGCAGTGACGCCGTGCAGCTCGGCCCGCTCCTGTCCAAGACGGGGATGACGACCCTCGACGTGGGCTTCGTCAACACCTCCTCGTGCACCTCCTCCATCACCTACATCGACGGCGGCGAGGGCATCCTGCGCCACCGCGGCTACCCGATCGACCAGCTCGCCGAGCACGCCTCGTTCCTCGAGGTGTCCTACCTGCTCATCTACGGCGAGGACCCGACCGAGGCCCAGCTCGCCGAGTTCACCGAGAAGGTCCTCGGCGAGACCGAGCTGCCCGGCCAGATGCTGCCGCTGCTGCAGGCCTTCCCGATCGACACCCACCCGATGCCGGTCCTGTCGGCCGGCGTGAGCCTGTTCGGCACCCACGGCGACGACCTGGACATCGACGACCCCAAGGCCGTCGATCTCGCCACGGCCCGCCTTCTCGGCCGGGGCCCGACCCTCGCCGCCGCGATCGAGCGGATCCGCTCCGGCCAGGAGACCGTCGCCCCCGACACCTCGCTGGGCTACGTGGGCAACTTCCTGCGCATGATGTTCGGCCCCGAGTACGAGATCACCCCCGAGGTCGAGCGCGCCCTGGACATGCTCCTCGTGCTGCACGCCGACCACGAGCAGAACTGCTCCACCTCGACCGTCCGCATGGTCGGCTCGTCGGAGGCCCCGCTCTACGCCTCGATCACCGGCGGCATCAACGCCCTGTACGGCCCGCTGCACGGCGGCGCCAACCAGGCCGTCCTCGAGATGCTCGAGCGCATCGAGTCGGAGGGCGGCGACGCCACCGACTACATGGACAAGGTCAAGAACAAGGTCGACGGCGTCAAGCTCATGGGCTTCGGCCACCGCGTGTACAAGAGCTACGACCCGCGCGCGCAGATCGCCAAGAAGCACGCCCACGAGCTGCTCTCACACACGGACGACCCGCTGCTCGAGATCGCGCTCAAGCTCGAGGAGACGGCGCTGGCGGACGACTACTTCGTGGAGCGCAAGCTCTACCCGAACGTGGACTTCTACACCGGCCTCATCTACCGCGCCATGGGCTTCCCCACGGAGATGTTCACCGTGCTGTTCGCCCTCGGCCGTATGCCCGGCTGGATCGCGCACTGGCGCGAGATGCGCGAGGACCCCACCACCAAGATCAACCGCCCGCGCCAGGTCTACACCGGCCCGGCCGAGCGGACGTTCACCCCGATCGGCGAGCGCTGACCGGCGCTGGTCACCGCTGACGTACGCGTCGGCGCACCCCAGAAGGAGTCACCGCATGGACAAGCCCGAGATCGACATGCCGGAGGGCCCCGCGCCCACCGAACTCGTCACCGAGGACCTCACGGTCGGCGACGGCGCGGAGGCGGTGGCCGGCGGCAACGTCACCGTGCACTACGTGGGCGTGGACTACGAGACGGGTGAGCAGTTCGACTCCTCGTGGGACCGCGGCGAGTCCATCACCTTCCCGCTCAACGGCCTCATCCAGGGCTGGCAGGAGGGCATCCCGGGCATGAAGGTCGGCGGCCGCCGCCAGCTGGTGATCCCGCCGGACAAGGCCTACGGCACCTCCGTCGCGCTGCACCCGCTCGGCGGCAAGACCCTGGTCTTCGTCATCGACCTCCTCGACGCCTGAGCCGGCGCCCCGCGCACGTCGGCGGCATCCGTGCCGCCCACTCGCCCCGCACCCCTCCCGGAGTGCGGGGCGAGCGTGGATTTGGCCGGGCGCCCGGGGCGGCTAGCCCTGCTGCCGCAGGAAGGGCGTGAGGTCCTCCAGCACCTGCGGGTCCTCGATCGTCGACGGCACGGGCACGTTCTCCTGGCCGTCGGCGATCTGCCGCATGGTCTTGCGCAGGATCTTGCCCGAGCGGGTCTTGGGTAGGCCCTGGACCACGGTGCAGTCGCGGAACGTGGCGACGGCGCCGATCTCGTCGCGGACCATCGTCACGAGCTCTGCCCGCAGTTCGTCGGGGTCGCGGACCTCGCCGGCCTTGAGTACCACGTAGCCGACGGGCCGCTGGCCCTTGAGCTCGTCGCGCACGCCGATCACGGCGGCCTCGGCGACGGCCGGGTGCTTGGCGATGACGGCCTCCATCGAGCCGGTGGACAGGCGGTGGCCGGCGACGTTGATGACGTCGTCGGTCCGGCCCATGACGTAGACGTAGCCGTCGTCGTCGATGTACCCGCCGTCGCCGGTCGAGTAGTAGCCGTCGAAGACGGACATGTAGGAGGAGACGAACCGCTCGTCGTCCTCCCACAGGCCGAGCAGGGTGCCGGGAGCCATGGGGAGTCTGACGGCGAGGTTGCCCTCTTCGCCGGCGGGCAGCTGGTTGCCCTCGCCGTCGAGCACGTGCAGCTCGTAGCCGGGCACGGGGACGGTGGGGGAGCCGGCCTTGATGGGCATGGGGTCCAGGCCGCGCAGGTTGGAGGCGATGGGCCAGCCGGTCTCGGTCTGCCACCAGTTGTCCACCACGGGCTTGCCGAGCTTGTCGGTGGCCCACTGGTACGTCTCCGGGTCGAGGCGCTCGCCGGCGCAGAACAGGGTGTGCATGGCCGACAGGTCGTACTTGCCGATCTCCTCGCCGTTCGGGTCCTCCTTGCGGACCGCGCGGACGGCGGTGGGGGCGGTGAACAGGGCGACGGCCTTGTGCTCGGAGGCCACGCGCCAGAAGGCCCCGGCGTCGGGGGTGCCGACGGGCTTGCCCTCGTAGATGATCGACGTGGCGCCGACGAGCAGGGGCGCGTAAATGATGTACGAGTGGCCCACGACCCAGCCGACGTCGGAGGCCGACCACCACACGTCGCCCGGCTTGACGCCGTAGACGTTCCACATGGACCAGGTCAGCGCGACGGCGTGGCCGCCGTTGTCGCGGACCACGCCCTTGGGCATGCCCGTGGTGCCGGAGGTGTACAGGATGTACAGCGGGTCGTTGGCGTTCACCGGGACCGGCCCGGCGGGCTCGGCGGTGGCGACGGCCTCGTCCCAGTCGGTCCACGTGGTGCCGGGGGTCTCGGGGAAGGCCTCGTCCGGGAACTGGTCGGCGCGCGCGGCCACGAGCACGGCGGAGGGCTTGTGCTCGGTGAGCTGGAGGGCCTTGGAGACCATGGGGAAGTAGGGGATCTTGCGGCTGGGCTCGATGCCGCCGGTGGCGGTGACGACGACCTTGGGCCGCGCGTCGTCGATCCGGATGGCGAGCTCGGGGGCGGCGAACCCGCCGAACACCACGGAGTGCACGGCACCGAGGCGGGCGCAGGCGAGCATGGCCACCGCGGCCCGCGGGATCATGGGCATGTAGATCACGACGCGGTCGCCCCTGCCCACGCCCTCGGCGCGTAGCGCGCCGGCGAACGCCTCGACCTGCTCGAGGAGCTGGGAGTAGGTGACCGACTCCTTGGTGCCGGTGACGGGGGAGTCGTAGATGTACGCCGCCTGGTCGCCGCGGCCGGCCTCGACGTGGCGGTCGATGCAGTTGTAGGAGGTGTTGAGCTCGCCGTCCGGGAACCACGTGTAGAACGGCGGCCGCGAGCCGTCGACCGCGGTGGTGGGCGGGGTGGTCCAGTCGACGCCCTTGGCGGCCTCGAGCCAGAAGGCGTCCGGGTCCTCGATCGACTGGCGGTGGGCGGTGGCGTAGTCCGACATGCGGTGGTGCCTTCCGTGCTCGCGTCCTGTGACGGGGTTCACTCTAGTGGCAGGCCGAGATGGCGGTACCTGGACATCCGCTCGGCGTACCTCCGCTCGGGGGGAAGCCGCCGGACCTCGATCAATGCCGAGGCCACGGCGTCGGCCATGCGGTCGCAGAAGGCGTCCGGTTCGTCGGCCGCGTCGGGCCGCTCGGGGACCACCACGTCGACGATCCCGGCCTCGTAGAGGTCGCCCGAGGTGACGCCCTGCGTCCGCGAGACGTCCGCGGCGCGGGTGGTGTCGCGGTAGAGGATCGCGCTCGCCCCCTCCGGCGGGAGCGGGGCGAGCCAGCCGTGGCGGGCGCACAGGACGCGGTCGGCGGGCAGCATCGCCAGCGCCGCGCCGCCGGTGCCCTGCCCGAGGATCACCGAGACGGTGGGGGTGGGCAGCGTGACCAGGTCGGACAGGCTGCGGGCGATCTCGCCGGCGAGGCCGCCCTCCTCGGCCTCCCGGGACAGCGCGGCGCCCTGGGTGTCGATGAGCAGCACGAGCGGGACGCCGATCTCGGCGGCGATGCGCATGCCGCGGCGGGCCGAGCGCAGCGCCGACGGCCCGAGGGGGCTGGTCTCGTGTTCGGCGTCGCGGTCCTGGGCCAGGACGACGGCGGACTGCCCGCGGAAGCGGGCGAGCGAGAGCAGGACCGAGCCGCTGTCCTCGCCCTGGCCGGTGCCGGACAGGCGGACCCGGTCGGTGGCGGTCCGGGAGAGGAAGGCGCGGGCGCCGGGGCGGTCGCGGCGGCGGGAGCGGGTGATGGCGTCCCACGCGTCGGGCGGCGCGGAGTCGTCGGACTCCGGCTCGGGCACCGGCCCGTGGGGCGGTGTCGGCTCGCCCTCGGACGGCGGGTCCTGGCACAGCACCCGCAGGGCGCTGGCGGTGAGGTCGCGGACCCCGTCGGGCGGCAGGACGCCGTCGATCATCCCGCGCTCGGCGAGGTTCTCCGAGACCTGGACGCCCTCGGGGAACGGGGCGTCGTACAGGGCCTCGTAGACGCGGGGGCCGAGGAAGCCGATGAGCGCGCCCGGCTCGGCCACCGCGACGTGGCCGAGGGAGCCCCACGAGGCGAAGACGCCGCCGGTCGTGGGGTGGCGCAGGTAGACGAGGTACGGCAGGCCGGCGGCCTTGTGGCCGGCGACGGCCGCGGAGATCTTGACCATTTGCAGGAACGCGACCGTCCCCTCCTGCATGCGCGTGCCGCCGGAGGTGGGGGAGGCGAGGATCGGCAGGCGCTCGGCGGTGGCCCGCTCGATCGCCGAGACGATCCGCTCGGCGGCCGCGATGCCGATCGAGCCCGCGAGGAAGTCGAACTCGCATGCGATGAGCACCACGCGGCGCCCGTCGAGGGTGCCCTCGCCGGTGATCACGGACTCGTCCACGCCCGACTTCTCGGCCGCGCGCGCGAGGTCGTCGGCGTAGTCCGGGCTGGTCTCCACCTGGAGAGACCGGACGGGCTCGCCGTCCCACGACCGGAACGAGCCGCCGTCGAGGACGAGGTCGAGGATCTGCCGAGCGCCGGTGCGTGCCATACCGCGATCCTACGGCGGCACACCCCGGGGCAGATGCGTAATCATATGCGCATGCGCTAATATGTAGGGAGGTGGGCCAGATCGGCCCAGTCCGACGAGAGGAGTCCGTCATGGCCGAGAACAAGCCCTGCGGTTGCGGCCCGGAGTGCACCTGCGGTCCCGAGTGCGCCTGCTGCAAGACCGGCCTGTGCGGCGAGCACCAGACCTGCGACGTGGAGTGCGACTGCCACCAGGCGGCCTGACGCCACGACCCGATCCGAACGGGGCGCCGACCGAGTGGTCGGCGCCCCGGCGCGTCGGGGGTAATGTCGGCGTCATGATCCAGACCCGTCGGGACGGCGCCGTCGCCGTCGTCACCATCGACCGGCACCCGACCCGCAACGCCCTCGACGCCGAGGTGTGCACCGCGCTGCGCGAGGCGGTCGAGGCCGCCGGCGCCCTGGCCGAGTCCGAGGACCCGGTGCGCGCCATCGTCCTCACCGGGGCGGGGACCGCCTTCTGCGCGGGGGCGGACCTCTCGGGCGGCGTCTACAACACGGAGTTCTACGACGCCCACGCGGCGATGCTCCGGACCATCGAGTCCGTGCCCGTCCCCGTCGTCGCCGCCGTCAACGGCCCCGCCGTGGGGGCCGGCGTGCAGCTCGCCCTGGCCGCGGACCTGCGCGTGGTGGCGCCCGGCGCGGTCTTCGCCGTCCCCGTGGTCAAGGTGGGGCTGGCGCTGGACAACTGGACCATCAAGCGGCTGGCCAACGTCGTGGGCGGCGGGCACGCCCGCACGGTGCTCATGACCGCCCGCCCGGTGGGCGCGGAGGAGGCCGCGCGCATCGGCCTGGCCAACGAGATCGGCGACCTCGAGGCGGCGATGGAGCTGGCCGCCGAGGTCGCCGGCTTCGCCCCGCTCACGCTGCAGCACATCAAGACCGTCATCAACGACGACGACGCGCGCCTGCTGCCCCGCGACGAGCACACGGCCCTCCAGCAGCGCGCCTGGCAGAGCGAGGACATGGCCGAGGCCCGCGCGGCGCGGGTCGAGAAGCGGCCGCCGGTCTTCCGCGGACGCTGACCCGGGCGGGGGCGACCCACGGGGGCGGTGGGTGGCGCCGGGCGTCGTTGTGATGTAGTGCCATCTGATCATTCTTCGATCAGGGGGAGCACCATCACATGAGCGCCAGGCACAGCGCGTCGCCGCAACCGCAGAACCGGGCCGCCCGCACCGTCGTCCTCGTGGGGGCGGCCGTCGTGGCCGTCGTCGCCGTGATCGCGCTGGTCGTCACCGGGCTCTCCCGGCTGGGGGTCGGGGGCTTCTGCGGGGACCGCACCGAGGTGGCCGTGGCCGCCGAACCGGGGATCGCGGACCAGGTCCGTACCCTGGCCGACGAGGCCGACGGGTGCCACGACTTCCGGGTGGACGCGGTGTCCTCGGCGGAGATGACGACGAGGCTCGCCGACCGCGAGGCGCTGCCGGACGTATGGGTGCCGGACTCGGCGGTCCGGCTCGCCGGCCTGTCGCAGGACGTCCAGATCCCCTTCGAGACCGTCCTCAACTCGCTGGCCTCGACCCCCGTCGTCATCGCCTCGCGCGACGCCGAGGTGGACATGGACACCTGGACCTCGGCCCTCGCCGCCCCCGAGCTGACGATGGGCGACCCCACGGTCTCCGGCGCCGCGGACGCCCCGATCCTCGCCGCCACCTCCGAGGTGGAGAGCATGCGCGCGACGCGGGAGGCGCTCGGCGTGTCCATGGCCGCGCTCGCGCAGCGCCAGGCCGGCCGCACCGAGGCCCCGCCCACGGAATCCGAGATGCTCGACGCCGTGGTGGCCGGCGGCGGCGCGGCGATCGTCTCCGAGCAGCAGGGGGTGCTCGCCGCGCGGGCCGGCGAGGGGTCCGGGCTCGCGCTCGCCGCACCCCGCACGGGCGCGGTCTTCCTCACGTACCCGCTCGCCGTCACC
>DUTZ01000255.1 GCA_012841845.1 Actinomycetales bacterium
CCCGCCGCTCCTGCCCGCCGCGGTGCGCGCGGAGGCGACCGGCCTGCTCACCCTGGGGCGCGACGGGGCGTGGCGCGCGTGGGGCGACGCCCCGGACCCCGCGGCGGTGGTGCGGGAGTACGGCGCGGGATCCGGTGACGACGACGAGGCCGCTCCCCCGCCCCGGTGGGCCGCCCCGGACCGGGACGCCCACCGCGCCGCCGTGGTGGACTGCCTCGAGGCGATCCGCGCCGGCGAGGTGTACCAGGCCTGCCTCAGCACGCGGCTCGACGGCAGGCTGCGGGCCGACGCGCTTGGGACGTTCCTGTCCCTGGCCCGCCGCGCTCCGGCCGCGAGGTCGGCCTACCTCGAGGGGCCGTGGGGCGCGGTGCTGGCGTTCTCGCCGGAGGAGTTCCTCGTCCGCGCCGGCGACCGGGTCCGGACGAGCCCCATCAAGGGCACGCTGCCCGCGCACCGCGACCCGTCCGAGCTGCTCGCCTCCGGCAAGGACGTGGCGGAGAACATCATGATCGTGGACCTGGCCCGCAACGACCTGGGCCGCGTCGCCGAGGTGGGGTCGGTGACGGTGACCGACCTGCTCGCCGTGCGGCCCGCCCCGGGCGTGCACCACCTCGTCTCGACCGTCGAGGCGCGCACCGCGGTGGACCACGACGCGCTCGTCTCCGCCGCCTTCCCGCCGGCGTCGGTGACCGGCACCCCCAAGGAGCGGGCGCGCGAGCTCATCGCCGGCTGGGAGCCGCGGTCGCGCGGCCTGCACTGCGGGACCTACGGGCTGGCGGTGGGCCCCGATCTCGAGCTGGCGGTGGCCATCCGGACCCTCGAGGCCGCGTCCGACGGCCGGGTCGAGCTGGGCGTGGGCGGCGGCATCACCATCGACTCGCGGCCCGACGACGAGTGGGACGAATGCCTGCACAAGGCCGCGTTCACCTGGGGCGGCGGGCCGGCGCCCTGGCGCTGAGCGGGCCCGAGCGCCGCTGACCCGCCCGCCCGTGGCAGCGGCTCCGGCACGCGCCAGGCGACCGGCCGACCTCGTGGCACCTGCTAGAGCAGATGCCCGCGCGTCCCGTCCTCGCCACCTTTGGCGCACGTCGGCTCCGGCGCGAGCCGTGGCGGATGTGCATCATCTGGGGCGGATCTCGGAGCAGTGGCGCCTCGCGGAAGTGTGGCGGCCTACGGAACTGCGGCGGCCCGCGGCGACCGGCCGCACGCGGACCGGCGACTCGCCGGTTATGCGGGGTCGCGGGCGTCGAGGACGGCCTGGTAGAGCTCACGCCGGGACACGCCGGTCCCCTCGGCGACGGCCGCGCAGGCCTCCTTGAGCCGCTCGCCCCCGGCGACGCGGTCCTCGACGGAGGCCACGAGGTCCTCGACCGTCTCGCCGGCGTCGGCCGCCGCGCCCTCGAGCACCACGACGATCTCCCCGAGGACGCCGCCCGCGGTGCGCTCGGCCAGCTCGGCGAGTGTGCCGCGCAGCACCTCCTCGTAGGTCTTGGTGAGCTCGCGGCACACCGCGGCCCGCCGGTCCGGGCCCAGGACCTCGACGGCCTCGGCCAGCGTCTCGGCCAGGCGGTGCGGGGACTCGAAGAACACGCACGTGCGCTCCTCGGTCGCGAGCCGGGCGAGCCACGTGCGGCGCCGCCCGGCGCGGCGGGGCGGGAAGCCGTCGAAGCAGAACCGGTCCACCGGCAGGCCCGAGAGCACGAGCGCCGTGGTGACCGCCGACGGCCCCGGCAGGCACGTCACCGGCAGGCCGGCCTCGATGCACGCCAGCGTGAGCGAGTAGCCCGGGTCGGAGACCGCCGGCATGCCCGCGTCGGTGACCACGGCCACCACGTCGCCGGCCCGCACGCGGTCGAGCAGCTGCGGCACGCGGCCGGCCTCGTTGTGTTCGTAGAAGCTCATCACGCGGCCGTGCACCGTCACGCCCAGCGCCGCGGCCAGCGCGCGGAGGCGGCGCGTGTCCTCGGCCGCCACCACGTCCGCGGTCGCCAGGACCTCGCGCAGACGGTCCGAGGCGTCGCCCGGATTGCCGATGGGGGTGGCCGCCAGTACGACCCGTCCGGACGTCATGCCGACCAGCCTATCCCCGCCGGCGGGCCGCGCCCCGGGGCCTCCCGCGGCCCCCGCTAGGCTCGTCCGCGTGACCTCGACCCTCGGCGCCCGCGGGCCGCGCACGGACGGGGCGGCCGGCCGTGCCGCCGTCCGCTCGCCGGGTCCGCTGCTGCCCGACCCGGACACCGGTCCGGTCGACTCGGCCCGGGACTGGATCGCCACCGCCGTGGTGGCCGTCCTCGCCGTCGTCACCCGGTTCTGGGGCCTGACGTCGGCCACCGACAAGGGCGCCCCGATCTTCGACGAGAAGCACTACGCGCCGCAGTCGTTCCAGATCGCACGCCTCGGGATCGAGGAGAACCCCGCCTACGGGCTCGTGGTGCACCCGCCGGTCGCCAAGCAGATCCAGTCGATCGGCGGGATGCTCTTCGGGTACACGCCGCTGGGCTGGCGGCTCACCGCGGCGGCGTGCGGGGTGCTGCTCGTGGTGGCCGTCATGCGCATCACCCGGCGCCTCACCCGGTCCACGCCGCTCGGGGTGCTCGCCGGGCTGCTGCTGTGTGCCGACGGCGTGACCTTTGTGACCTCCCGCATCGGGATGCTGGACGTCTACCAGGTGCTCTTCGTGACCGCCGCCGCCGGCGCCCTGCTCGTGGACCGCGACCGCATGCGGGCCCGCATGCACGCCGCCGCGGTCGCCGGCCGCGTCCACGCCACCGACCTCGGCCCACGCCTGGGCTTCCGCTGGTGGCGGTTCACCGCCGGCGTCATGCTGGGGCTCGCGCTGGGGGTCAAGTGGTCCGGCCTGTACTTCATCGCCTTCTTCGGCGTGATGGCCGTGGCCATGGACTGGGCCCTGCGCGCCCGCTACGGCGTGCGCCGCCCGCTGGCCGGGGCGCTCGCCCGCGACGCGGTCCCGGCGTTCGCGTCCCTGGTCCTGTGGCCCGCCGTCCTGCACCTGCTGGCGTGGCTGCCGTGGTTCGCCACCGAGAACGCCACCTACCGACACGTCGTGGGCGACAAGGTCGCGGACAACTGGCTCCCGGACGCCCTGCAGTCCTGGCTGTACTACCAGTCGTCGGTCATGGGGTTCCACTCCTCGCTCACCAACACGGCCGGCAACCACCACCCGTGGGAGTCCAAGCCGTGGACCTGGCCGATGGGCCTGCGCCCGATGCTGTACTTCATCGAACAGGGCGAGGAGGTGACCGGCTGCGGGCAGGAGACGTGCGTCCGCGCGATCATGCTCCTGGGCACGCCCGCGATCTGGTGGACGGCCCTGCCCGTGCTCGGCTGGGCGCTGTGGCGGGCCGTCCTGTGCCGCGACGGCCGCTACGCGTTCGCCCTGGTGGGCTACTCCGCCGGGTTCCTGCCGTGGTTCTTCCAGCACGACCGGCAGATGTACTTCTTCTACGCCGCCGTGATGGTGCCGTTCTTCGTCATGCTGCTCGTGCTGACCCTCGGCGAGATCGCCGGCCGCGCCACCGACCCTCCCGCGCGCAGGCAGGTGGGGCTGGCGCTGGTGAGCGTCTACGTGGCGGTCGTCCTGGCCAACTTCGTGTACATGCTGCCCGTGGTCACCGGGATGCCCATCACGCAGGCGCAGTGGTACCAACAGCTCTGGCTGCCGTCCTGGAAATAGGCCGGGCGGGCCGGGCCGGCAGGGCCGGGCGGGCCGGGCGGGGCGCCTCCCTCCGGATCCACACGCCTGGTGCGCATCCACACAGGAAATTTCGTGTGTGAATGCACCTCAGGCGTGTGGATTCGCACACCGGCCCCG
>DUTZ01000256.1 GCA_012841845.1 Actinomycetales bacterium
GCCGGGTGGCGAGCCGGCGGCCGGCGGTCGTGGCGCGGACGCGGTCGGTGGCGCCGCGGAGCAGCCGTTCGAGCTCGCGGACCGTGGTCGGCGCGGACCGGACGCCCTGGAGGTGGGCGAGGCGGGCGGACTGCTCGACGAATTCGTCGGACTCGGCCGGGCTCAGCGGCCGGCCGGAGAAGCGCTGGTAGGCCACGAGGAGGGCCCAGGTGGTGGCGGCCTGCGCCCAGCGGGTGAGCTCGGGGTCGGCGCCGTAGTAGAAGTCGCCGTGCTCGGTGTGGCCGGAGTGGGACGAGCGGTCGGTGCGGGCGTGCTCGATGGTCACCACGGCGTCGTCGACGGTGCCGAACGTGGAGAGCTCCACGAGGTCGTGGAGGTAGTCGTCCGCCAGCCACGGGTCCTCGACGGAGCCGGTGGTGCCGAAGATCGACGCGAAGGCGGGGTTGGCCGCCAGCATGAGCAGCCCGGTGGTGATGCCGATCGGGGTGGAGACGTCGCCGTGCACCCGCCAGATGGCGTCGTCGGGGCCGAACCACCGCGGACCGGGGATGTCGAGCACCGGTCGCGTGGGGGTGTCCGTGGCACCGCGCGGGGCGAGTGGGGACATCGGCACATCCTGGGGGGCGTCAGGGCCGCCCGGAGGCGACCGGAGGTGGACCTGGCCGATACTCTATCGCCCGACCGGCCCGGATCCGTCACGCCGACACGGGCGCCGACGGCATTTCCCGTGCTCACCCGCGAACCGCCCTCCCCTAGCATGGGGGGCCGGACATCACCGACGTGAGGAGAACCCCGTGACCCCCACCCCGCTCCCCGCCCCCCGGACCGGCCCGGTCGTGCCGGGGCGTTTCGCCGGCCGTACCGCGCTCGTCACCGGCGCGAGCCGCGGCATCGGGCTCGGGATCGCGCGCCGCCTCGTGGCGGAGGGCGCCTCCGTGGTCATCACCGCGCGCGGGCAGGAGGGGCTCGACGCGGCGCTCGGCGAGATCGGCTCGCCCGAGCGGGTGCTCGCGGTGGCGGGGAAGAGTGACGACGAGGACCACCAGCGCGAGGTGCTGGCCCGCGCGGAGGAGGCGTTCGGGCCGATCGACCTGCTGGTCAACAACACCGGGATCAACCCCGCGTACGGCCGGACGGTGGACCTGGACCTGGCGGCGGCGCGCAAGATCTCCGAGGTCAACGCGATCGGCACCCTGGCGTGGACGCAGAAGGTCTACCACTCGGGGCTCGCCGAGCGGGGCGGGGCGATCGTCAACGTGGCCTCCATCGCCGGGCTCGCACCGTCGCCCGGGATCGGCTGGTACGGCGCCACCAAGGCGCTCATCGGGCGGCTCACGCAGGAGCTCGCCGTGGAGCTGGGGCCCGCGGTCCGCGTCAACGCGGTGGCCCCGGGCGTGGTCAAGACCCGGTTCGCCGAGGCCCTCTACACCGGTGAAGGACGCGAGGAGCGGATGGGCTCGGCGCTGCCCGCAGGCCGCCTGGGCGTGCCCGACGACATCGCGGGCCCGGTCGCCTTCCTGCTCTCCGACGACGCGCACTGGATCACCGGCCACACCCTCGTGGTGGACGGCGGGGCGCACATCTCCGGCGCCGGACTGGCGGGCTGAGGCCGTGGCGTCGATCCAGGAGTACTGCGCCGCCACCGGCCGCACCCTCGAGGCGACCCCGCC
>DUTZ01000257.1 GCA_012841845.1 Actinomycetales bacterium
CGCGGGGTCCTGCCCGTCCGGGCCGGTGTCGCCGCCCTCGGGCGCCTGCCCGTCGGCGGCCTGGCCGTCGCCGTTCGCCGGTCCCCCGTTCGCCGGGTCCCCGGCGGTCTGGTCCCCGGCGGGGGCGCCCTCTTGCGAGGTGGTGGTCTGCTCGGCGGTCTGCGTCGAGTCGTCGTCACCGCCGAACAACTGGACCAGCCCCACGCCGATCGCCACCACGACGGCGGCGAGGAGCACCATGGCGATCGCCCGGTACGGGGGGCCGGTGGGCTCGTCGGGGTCGTACCCGTCGGCGTTCCCGTGCCGGTCCGCGGGGTCGTGCTGCGTGGTCTCGGGATGGGGGCTCACGCCGGTGAGTGTAGGTCAGTCGAGGCGCATTCCCAGGTTGCGCGCCGCGCGTGCCTTCTGACGGCTACTGCGCATCCGGCGGAGCCGCTTGACCAGAAGGGGGTCCGCGGCGAGCGCCTCCGGGCGGTCGATGAGCCCGTTGAGGATCTGGAAGTACCGGGTGCCGGACATGTCGAAGCGCTGCCGGATGGCCTCCTCCTTGGAGCCGGCGAACTTCCACCACTGGCGCTCGAACTCGAGCATGGCCTGGTCGCGGTCCGACAGGACCGGGTCGGCCGCGTGGAGCTCGGCGTCCGCGGCCGCGTCGCCGTGGACTCCGTCCTGCTCCTGCGACGACATCGCGTGGGCGGCGCCCATGCGCACCTCCTGTGCTCGGGGTCGGTGTGGG
This sequence comes from Actinomycetales bacterium, assembly GCA_012841845.1. Lineage (GTDB taxonomy): Bacteria > Actinomycetota > Actinomycetes > Mycobacteriales > Mycobacteriaceae > Dietzia. Next base: position 737 of record DUTZ01000257.1, read on the forward strand.
GTGCCGGACCGCGTCCGGGGAACCGGGGATCACACCGTTGTGATTCCCCCGCATTCAACCACGCCGCACCGACAGGACGCAGCCCCGTGCACCTAGAATCGTCTCCCATGGCCGTCCTGCCCATCGTCATCCTCGGTGATCCCGCGCTCCACGCGCCCACCGAGCCCGTCACCGAGTCCCCCGAGGAGCTGCGCGGGCTCGTCGAGGACCTCTACGAGACGATGGACGCCGCCAACGGCGTGGGCCTGGCCGCCAACCAGGTGGGGATCCGCAAGCGCGTGTTCGTCTACGACTGCCCCGACCTGGACACCGAGGACGGCGGCCAGCTCTCCCGCGACGAGGTCGACGCCCGTGGCGGCTGGATCACCCGCCGCGGCTGCGTGGTCAACCCGGTGCTCGAGACCTCCGAGATCCCCGAGACGATGCCGGACCCCGAGGACGACCTCGAGGGCTGCCTGTCCGTCCCCGGCGAGAACTTCCCCCGCGGCCGCGCCTGGTGGGCCCGGGTCACCGGCACCGACGAGCACGGCGAGCCCGTCTCGGTCGAGGGCTACGGTCTGTTCGCCCGCTGCCTCCAGCACGAGGTGGGCCACCTCGACGGCTTCCTCTACACCGACGGCCTCATCGGCCGGAACCGCAAGGCCGCCAAGCGCGCCATCCGCGACAACGGCTGGGGCGTGCCCGGCCTGAGCTGGAATCCGGCATCGGACCCCGATCCGTTCGGCGGGGACGAGGATGACGACGACGAGGACGCGGTCGCGGATGCCTGAGGCGGACCCGGGGCCCGACGGCCGGGGCCACTCTGACCGGGGCCTGTCCGACCGCTCCCGCTGGAACGCGGGGCGGCGGATCGACGTGGGCGAGCGCGTCGTGGTCCGCCGGCACCTCCGCGAGGGCGAGACCTCACACCTGTACACCGACGTCATCGGGCACGTCGTGGCGCTCGAGCCCGAACTGGTGGTGCGGCGCGACTCCGGCGGCGCGGCCGGCGAGGAGCTACGGATCCCGGACGCCGACATCGCCGTCCTCAAGGTCCTGCCCCCGCGGGTCGTGCGCAACCGCGACATCCGGGCCCGCGAGTACGCCGGCGCGCTGGCCTGGCCGGGCACCGAGTACGCGCTGGTCGACGGCTGGTTCTGCCGCGCCGGCGACAACTGGTCCTACCGCGGCGGCTCGGCCGTGCCCGTGCTGCCGTGGGCGAGCTGCGAGGACCTGGACGGCGTGCGCGACTGGTACGCCGCCCGCGGTCTGCCCCTGCGGTTCGTGGACGTGGACCGGCTCGTGGCGAGC
>DUTZ01000258.1 GCA_012841845.1 Actinomycetales bacterium
CCACCCTTGCCCAATGGGATCATGAAATTGGCCGCCGAGACCACCTCGCCGCGGGACCGGGCGAACGGACCCGACCCCACGCTCACCTCGCCGCCGTCAACCGGGTTGATCCGGTCCTCACGGGTCTGGAGGAACATGACCGGCACCGGTGCGCCCGCGTCCGCGCACGACTGGTTGTCCGGGGCGGGCGGGTTGGCGGCCACCACCGCGACGGCGTCGACGAGGTCGGGCGCCTCGAGCGCGAGGCGCATGGCCATGTGTCCGCCACTCGAGAAGCCGAGCGCGTGGACCGGGCCGGTCGCGCCCAGTTCGGAGACCACCGCGCGCATGAGCCCCACGTCGTCGAGCCCCTGCTCCTTGGCCGGCCAGTCACCCTCGACGCGGCACTCGTTCCAGTTGTTCTCGTAGCCGTCCACATACGCCACGCGGAACCCGTCCCGGTCGGCGAGCCGCTCGAGGTCGGGCCCGATCCCGGTCCGGATGCCCTGACCCGTGTCGCCGGTGCCGTGCATCACCAGCAGCAGCGGCGCGGACGGGTCGTCGGCCACGGCGGGCGGGGAGTACACGGACCACGTGCGGGTCAGCCCGTCGATCGTCGCGGAGTGCGCCGGGGCGTCCGGGGACACGGCCGTCTGTCCCGTCCCGGCCGGTTCCGGGCTCTCGGTGCCGCTCGACGACGACGTGCACCCCGCACAGAGCAGGACGCCGGCGACGAGGAGGGAGAGCGGGCGACGGAGGGTGGTACGCACGCCCTCGAGTGTGCCGTGTCCCGCGGTCTCCGCGCCGGGGCTAGCGTGGAGCACATGCCCGCCGACCGGTACCCGGAGATCGCCTACGGCCCCGCCGTCCGGGCGCGCCAGGCCGAGGTCGGCGCGGAGAACCGGGTCGAGGACACCGCGGACTTCGCGCTGGACGCCACCGACACGGCGCTGATCCGCCGCTGCGACCACTTCATCCTCTCGACCGTCACCGAGTCCGGCTGGCCCTACGCCCAGCACCGTGGCGGCCCGGCCGGTTTCGTGCACGTGCCCGACGCCACGACGTTGGCGTGGGTGGAGTTCCCCGGTAACCGCCAGTACGTGAGTACCGGCAACCTGGACCATGACGATCGGGTGTGCCTGTTCTTCGTCGACTACCCCACGCGTAGGAGGCTCAAGGTGTTCGGGCACGCGCGCCTCGTGGAACCCGACGAGGACCCGGCCCTGATCGAGCGCCTGCGCACGATGGGGGAGAAGACCTACGCCGGACGGGTCGAACGGGCGATCGTCGTGGACCTGGTGGCCGCCGACGCCAACTGCGCCAAGCACATCACCCCGCGCTGGGACAGGACGTACATCGACGAGCTGACCGAGGTCTACCGACGCGAGATCGACCGGCTCCGCGAGTCGGAGTAGAATACAGCCCATGTACTCGGGCACCGCTCTCCTGAAGCCCTGGACCCGCCGCTGACGGCGGCAGGGCTCACCTTCACATCTTCCGTAGTTCTCTGCACGCCGTCCTGGCGACCTGCCGGGCGGCCTTCTGTCGTGCCGCCCGGCTCCATGACGAGCCGAAGAGAGCACCGTGCACGAGCACCCTCATCTCCCCGCGGGCCATCGCGCCCACATCCGCGCCACCGGCATCCACGTCACCCTGGGCGGCAGGTCCGTCCTCCGGGGCGTGGACCTCACCGTCTCCGCCGCCTCCCGGCTGGCGATCGTCGGCGAGAACGGCCGGGGCAAGACCACACTTCTCCACATCCTCGCCGGGACGATCCCGCCCGATTCCGGCACCGTCTCCCGGGTCGGCACCCTGGCGCTCGTCGAGCAACACCTCGACGCCGACACCGGCCGCACGGTCGGCGACGAGGTCGCGCAGGCCGTCCGGCACTCCGCGACGGCCCTGGCCGACCTCGACCGGGCCACCGCGGCGCTCACCGCCGGCGAACCGGGAGCCGACGACGACTACGCCGCAGCCCTCGAACGCGCGACCGTCCTCGACGCCTGGGACGCCGACCGCCGGGTGGACATCGCGCTCGCCGGCCTCGACGCCTGTCCCGACCGCGGGCGACCGCTGGCCTCGCTCTCGGTGGGGCAGCGCTACCGCGTGCGCCTGGCCTGTGTTCTCGGTGCCCGCCACGACCTGCTGTTGCTTGACGAGCCCACCAACCACCTCGACGCCTCCGGGCTGGCCTTCCTCACCGACCAGCTACGGGACCTGGCCGGCGGGTTCGCGGTGGTGAGCCACGACCGCGCGCTCCTGCGGGACGTGGCAGGCGAGTTCTGCGACCTCGACCCGAGTGAGGACGGCCGGCCGAGGCTGTACGCCGGCGGGTACGACGCATGGCTCGACGGACGCCGCCGGGAACGGCTGCGCTGGGAGCAGGACCACGCCGCCCAGGTGGACGAGCGGGCGCGGCTGGCG
>DUTZ01000259.1 GCA_012841845.1 Actinomycetales bacterium
ACGGCCGTCTCGCGGGGCGCGGCCGTCTCGCGGGGCGCGGCCTCGCGGCCGGCGGCGTCCCGGCCGGGGTCCTCGTCTCCGGTCCGTGCCATCTACACCGCCCCCTCTCCGGTCTGCGGGCGGACCATGCCTGCGCGGATCGCCGCGAGGGCCTCCGGCTCCAGCACGATCCCCTCGGCGCGGAAGCGGCGCAGGATCACCGCGCGCATCCGGCGGCCCACCTCCCACTGCATGCCCGGCTTGGTCCGGGCGAGCAGGCGGATCACCGTCTGCTCGAGCTTGATGGACTGCACGCCCATGACCGTGGGCTCGTCGAGCACGTAGGCGCCCACCCGCTCGTCGTCCACGATCTCGCGGCACACCTCCGCCAGGACCTCGTGCGCCTTGTCCATGTCCGCGTTGTTGGGCACGGGGACGTCGATGATCGCCCGCGCCCAGTCCTGGGACTGGTTGACGCTCGTGATGATCTGGCCGTTGGGGACGATCACCGCCTCGCCGTCGAGCGTGCGCAGCCGGGTGACGCGCAGCGTCACGTCCTCGACCGTGCCCGCACTCACCCCGGTGGAGGTCGTGAGCTCCACGATGTCGCCGTAGCCGTACTGCCGCTCTGCCAGGACGAAGAACCCGGCGAGGAAGTCCTGGACGATCTTCTGGGCGCCGAAGCCCAGCGCCGCGCCGAGCACGGTCGCCGGCGCGACGAGCGCGACGAGGTTGACGCCGAAGCGCAGCAGGATCTGGATGCCGATGAGGATGTACAGCACCCCCACGGCGACGTAGGAGATCACCTGGATGAGCGAGTGGAGGTGCTTGGCCTCCTCCGACCAGAACTCCTCGCCCTCGTGTCGCGCGTCGATCCGACCGGTCCACATCCGCGCGATCTTGCCGATCGCGCGGGTGAGCAGCGCGGCCACCAGGACCAGGAGGACGACCTCCAGGCCCTGGTTGGCGAGCCAGGTGAGGATCCCCTCGAAGTTCCCCTCGATCCTCACTAGGCGTCGGCTCCCTCCGCATCGCGCATGCGCCAGCGGATGCCGGCCTCGATGAAGCCGTCGAGGTCGCCGTCGAGGACCGACTGCGGGTTGTTGACCTCGTGCTCGGTCCGCAGGTCCTTGACCATCTGGTACGGGTGCAGGACGTAGGAGCGCATCTGGTTACCCCACGAGGCGTTGCCGCCCGAGCCGAGCGCGTCGAGCGCGGCCCGCTCCTCCTGGCGCTTGCGCTCGAGGAGCTTGGCCTGCAGGACCTTCATCGCCGCCACCTTGTTCTGCAGCTGCGACTTCTCGTTCTGGCAGGTCACCACGATGCCGGTCGGGATGTGCGTGAGGCGCACGGCGGAGTCGGTGGTGTTGACCGACTGGCCGCCCGGACCGGACGAGCGATAGACGTCCACGCGGACCTCGTTCTCCGCGATGTCGATCGAGTCCGTGGTCTCCACCACCGGCAGCACCTCGACCTCGGCGAAGGAGGTCTGGCGCCGGCCCTGGTTGTCGAACGGCGAGATCCGCACGAGACGGTGGGTGCCCTGCTCCACCGAGAGGGTGCCGTACATGTACGGGTCGTGGACCACGAAGGTCGCCGACTTGATGCCGGCCTCCTCCGCGTACGAGGTGTCGTACACCTCGACCTTGTGGCCTGCCTTCTCCGCCCAGCGGATGTACATGCGCATGAGCATCTCGGCGAAGTCCGCGGCGTCGACGCCGCCGGCGCCCGCCCGGATGTTGACCACGGCCTCGCGCTGGTCGTACTCGCCGCTGAGCATCGTCTTGACCTCCATGGCCTCGACGTCCTCGCGGAGCTGCACGCGCTCGGCGTCGGCCTCCTCGACCGCGTCGCCGCCCTCCTCCTCGGCCAGCTCGTACATCAGCGGCAGGTCGTCCAGCCGCTGGCGCAGGTCGCGGCAACGGCGCAGGTCGGCCTGGACGTAGGAGAGCTCACTCGTGACCTTCTGGGCCCGGTCCTGGTCGTTCCACAGGTCGGGGTCGGCGGCCATCTGCTCGAGCTCGTCCACGCGGCGGGCGAGCTCGTCGATGTCGAGGACCTTCTCGACCGTGGTGAGGGTCGACTCGAGGGACGCGATGTCGGCGGAGACGTCAGGGTGCACGAGTCCGGAGTCTACGCGTCCCGCGCCTTTCCCCCACGTTTCCCCGCCCGTCACCGGGCGGTGCCCTCGGGCCGGTAGCGTCGCCGCCGTGAGCTCCGCCGAAGGTTTCCCGCCGTCGGACGCCGACCTGGCCGCGCGCCTCGTCGTCGACGCCGGCGCACTGGCCCGCCGCCTCCGCGAGGACGGGCTGGGCGTCGAGCACAAGACGTCCGTCTCCGACGTCGTCACGGAGGCCGACCGGGCCGCCGAGCGCCGCATCACCGAACTCCTCGCCGTCCACCGCCCCGACGACGGCGTCCTGGGCGAGGAGGGCACCCTCGTCGCGGGCAGCCACCAGCGCCGCTGGGTCGTGGACCCCGTCGACGGCACCTACAACTTCGTCACCGGTTCCGACTACTGGTGCTCGGCCGTGGCCGTCACCGGCGAGGACGACTACCTGCTCGGCGCCGTCCACCGGCCCGTCACCGGGGAGACCTTCGTCGGCGGGTCCGACGTCCCCACCCGCCGCAACGGTGTCCCCGTCACCCCCCTGACCGCCGGCGACCTCGCCGACGGCTGCCTGGCCACCTACCTCCACCCGCCGTTCTTCGCCGACCCCGACCTCGCGGACCCCTTCCACCGCGTGAGCCGGGGCGCCGCCACGATCCGGATGCTCGGCTCCGGATCGGTCGACCTCGCCGCCACCGCGTGCGGCGTCCACACGGTGTGGTGCCAGCACTCGTGCCCCGAGTGGGACTGGCTACCCGGCCGCGCGCTCGTCGAGGGCGCCGGCGGCGTGTGCGCGACCGTCGAGGTCAACGGATACGACTGGTTCGTGGCCGGCCGCCCCCGTGCCGTCGACCAGGCCGTCGCCCTCCTGCGCGGCTGACTCCCCCGCCCCCCGCCGGCGCGTCGGCACAGTTCGGACACCGGATCGGGCCGAAGTCTGGCCATCGGAACTTACTCCGCAGTAAGATGTTGCGGACCGCACCGTCCACGTCACGAGAACAGCTGGTGATGATGAGCAAGAACCCCACGTCCACACCCGGCAAGAACCCGACGCGCATGGACGCGATCGGCGCCGCCATGCGCGCGCTCACGACCATCACCGGGTCCGAGTTCGCCGAGCGGTTCAATCTGCGACAGAAGGTCGACCGCGTCACCTACGAGGCCACCCGGACCGGCTTCAAGACCCTCGGCGCCGCCACCAAGTCCTTCAAGAAGGTCTCCGGCGGCGGCACCCCCAAGCGCCTCCCGGACGCCGCGCCCGAGTCGCGGCCCGACCTGTTCGACCTCACGCTCGACGACGACCAGAAGATGATCGTCGAGACCGTGCGCGACTTCGCGAACGAGGTCGTCCGGCCGGCCGCCCACGACGCCGACCACGCGGCGCAGGCCCCCGAGTCGCTGCTCGCCCGGTCCGCCGAGATCGGCGCCACCATGCTCAACGTCCCCGAGGAGTTCGAGGGCATCGCCTCCGAGCGCGGCGTGGTGACCAACTCCCTCGTGGCCGAAGCCCTGGCCTACGGCGACATGGGCCTGGCGCTGCCGATCCTCGCGCCGTCGGGCGTGGCCACCACGCTCACCCAGTTCGGCTCGGACGCCCAGCAGAAGTCCTACCTTCCGGCCTTCGCCTCCGAGCAGGTCCCGGCCGCCGCCGTCGTGGTGGCCGAGCCGCGGCCCCTGTTCGACCCGTTCGCCCTGCAGACCACCGCCACCCGCGGCCCCGGCGGCTACACGCTCAACGGCGTCAAGTCGCTCGTCCCCACCGCCGGCAGTGCCGAGCTCTTCGTGGTGGCCGCGGCGCTCGACGGCAAGCCCACGTTCTTCGTGGTGGAGTCCGACACCGAGGGGCTGGTCGTGGAGGCCGACCCGTCGATGGGTCTGCGCGCCGCCGGCCTGGGCCGGATCGTGCTCACCGACGTCACCGTGCCCGCCGACGCGATCCTCGGCGGCGAGGAGGTCTCGGCGGAGGACCGCGCCACCGCGTACGCCGACGTCATCCGCCTGTCCCGCCTCGGCTGGGCCTCGCTCGCCGTGGGCACCTCCCACGCCGTGCTCGACTACGTGATCCCCTACGTCAAGGAGCGCCAGGCGTTCGGTGAGCCCATCGCCCACCGCCAGGCCGTGGCGTTCATGGTGGCCGACATCGCCACGGAGCTCGACGGCATGCGCCTGGTCACCTGGCGCGGCGCCTCCCGCGCCGAGCAGGGCCTGAGCTTCGCCCGCGAGGCCGCGCTGGCCCGCAAGCTCGCCGCGGAGAAGGGCATGCGGATCGGCCTGGACGGCGTGCAGCTGCTCGGCGGCCACGGCTTCACCAAGGAGCACCCCGTGGAGCGCTGGTACCGCGACCTGCGCGCCGTCGGCGTCGCCGAGGGCGTCGTCGTCCTGTAGAGCCCACCAGCCACGGATACGAGAAGAGAAGAACCATGATCAACCTCGAACTCCCCAAGAAGCTGCAGGTGGGCGCCAACCAGGCCCGCCAGGTCGCCACGCAGATCTTCCGTCCCGTCTCCCGCAAGTACGACCTCGCCGAGCACGAGTACCCGGTCGAGCTCGACACGCTGCGCGCCATGATGGAGGCCATGGAGGACGCCGGCCAGGGCGCCGCCGGCGCCACCATGGGCTCGGGCGGCTCCCCCGGCCGCAAGGAGCCCAAGAAGGGCGTCATCAACGGCGGCAACATGAAGTCGCTGCTCAACATCATCGAGACCTGCTGGGGCGACGTCGGCCTCACCCTCTCGATCCCCCGCCAGGGCCTGGGCAACTCGGCCATCGCGGCGGTGGCGAACGACGAGCAGGCCGAGCGCTTCGGCCGCGTGTGGGCCTCCATGGCGATCACCGAGCCCGAGTTCGGCTCGGACTCGGCCGCCGTCTCGGCCACCGCGCGCCTCGACGGCGACGAGTACGTGCTCAACGGCACCAAGATCTTCATCACCTCCGGCGCCCGGGCCGACCACATCGTGGTGTGGGCGACGCTCGACAAGAGCAAGGGCCGTGCCGCCATCAAGTCGTTCGTCGTGCCGCGCGAGCACCCCGGCGTCTCGGTGGACCGGCTCGAGCACAAGCTCGGCATCCGCGCCTCGGACACCGCCCAGATCACCTTCACCGACTGCCGGATCCCCAAGGAGAACCTCCTCGGCGACCCGGAGGTCCGCGTGGACAAGGGCTTCGCCGGCGCCATGCAGACCTTCGACAACACCCGGCCGCTCGTGGCCGGCATGGCCGTGGGCTGTGCCCGCGCCGCCCTCGAGGAGATCCGCACCCTCCTCGAGGAGGCCGGGATGGAGATCGACTACGACCGGCCCGCCACCAGCCAGCCGGCCGCCGTGGCCAAGTACCTCGAGCTCGAGGCCGACTGGGAGGCCGCCTACCTGCTCACGCTGCAGGCGGCGTGGATGGCGGACAACAAGATGCCCAACACCAAGGAGGCGTCGATGTGCAAGGCCAAGGCCGGTCGCGCCGGCTCGGCCATCACGCTCGGCGCGGTGGAGCTCGCGGGCACGCTCGGCTACTCCGAGCACAGCTTCCTCGAGAAGTGGGCGCGCGACTCCAAGATCCTCGACATCTTCGAGGGCACCCAGCAGATCCAGCAGCTCGTGATCGCGCGGCGCGTGCTGGACCTCAACAGCTCGCAGCTCAAGTGAGCAGGTCCCCCGGGGGACGGCCCGGGGGCCGGGCCCGCGGGGCCCGGTAGAGACCAGGGGCGCGGTACCGGATCGGTACCGCGCCCCTGGTCCTTCGCGCGTCGTCGGTGGCCGCGTCAGGCCATGCGGAAGCCGCGGCCCGGCCAGTTGCGCTCGGTGGCGTCGGCCGTGATCGTGTCGAACGAGTACGAGATGGCCGGCAGGAAGAACGGCGTCTGCGCCGGGTGCACGCACGACGGCAGCAGCGGGCCGACGCTGCCGGCGGGGCCCGAGTTCGGCGGCATGTGCCCGCCCGAGAGCAGGCCCACCAGGCGCCCCTCATGGGTCACGGGCCCGCCGGAGTCGCCGTAGCCGGCGCAGGCGTGGTGCCAGAACTTGTGGCCCTCGCGCTGCCACGTGACGCCGCAGGTGTGGCCGGTGGTGAAGCCGTCCTTGCAGACGACGGCGCCGAAGTCCGGCACGGGCCCGGTGCCGGTGACGCCGGGCTGGCGGACCGGGGTGGCCGCCGGGGTCAGGCGGATCACCGAGTAGTCGAGGACCTCGTTGCGCGTGGCGATGGTGCCGATGACGCCGGCCCGCGGGTCGTCCCGCAGGAAGACCTGGGTGCCCAGGTCCTCGCTGCAGTGCGCGGCCGTGAAGGCCACCGGGGCGCCGGTGGCGTCCCAGCCCGCCGCGGTGATGGTGCAGCCGGCGTTGCCGCCGACCAGGATCGGGGTACCGCCGCCGACCGGCGCGGCCGCCTGAGCCGCCGCGGGC
>DUTZ01000260.1 GCA_012841845.1 Actinomycetales bacterium
CAGGTGCTCTTCGCGCTGGCCCGACGCACCCCCGCCCGCGACCACGCGGACCGCGCCGCCGCCCAGGTCGCGACCGCCGTGCTGGGCGGCGGGCTGAGCTCCCGGCTCTTCCAGCGCGTCCGGGAGGAACTGGGCCTGGCGTATACGGTCTACGCCGCCCTGGACCAGTTTCGGGCGACGGGCCTGGTCTCCGTGGTGGCGGGCAGCCCGGTGGAGCGGGCGGACGCCCTGGGCGGGGCGCTGACCGAGGTGATGAGGGGCATGGTGAGCGAGCCTCCGACGTCCGACGAGGTCACGCGGGCAGTCGGGCACCTCACCGGGTCGATCCGGCTGGGACTGGACGATCCGATGTCGCGGATGACCCGGATCGGCCGCCACCTGCTCGACCGCGACACGGTCGTGCCGGTCGAGGACTCGGTGGCCCGCCTGACGGCGGTGACGCGCGACGACGTGGTGGGGTACTGGGCACGGGAGTCCGCGCCGTGGTGCCTGGCCGCCGTCGGGCCCGGCATGCCGGGCGGGGGCGGCGCGGCGGGACTCCTCGACGGGGTGAGTGGATAGGCTTGGCGGGACGCGAGGACGGCCGGAGGAGACGATGACGGTGACGAAGGTGGGCGTGCTGGGCGCGCGCGGCAAGGTGGGCACGGCGATCTGCGAGGCGGTCCGGGAAGCCGACGACCTCGAGCTGGTGGCCGAGGTGGACCAGGGTGACCCGATCGGGTCGCTGACGGAGGCCGGCGCGCAGGTGGTCGTGGACTTCACCCATCCCGACGTGGTGATGGACAACCTCGAGTACTGCGTCTCCCACGGCATCCACGCGGTGGTGGGGACCACCGGGTTCACCGAGGAGCGGCTCGACACGCTGCGTGGCTGGCTGGACGCCAACCCCGGCACCGGCGTGCTCGTCGCCCCCAACTTCGCGATCGGCGCCATCCTCATGATGCGGTTCGCCGTCCAGGCGGCGAAGTTCTTCCCCTCGGCGGAGATCGTCGAGCTGCACCACCCGAACAAGGCCGACGCCCCGTCCGGCACCGCCCAGCGCACCGCCGAGATGATGGGTGCCGCCCGCGCCGAGGCGGGCCTGCCGCCCGCCCCCGACGCCACCTCCCAGGAGCTCGAGGGGGCGCGGGGCGCCGACGTGGACGGCGTCCGCGTCCACTCGGTCCGCCTCACCGGGCTCGTCGCCCACCAGGAGGTGCTGCTCGGCACACAGGGGGAGACCCTGACGATCCGGCACGACTCGCTGGACCGCTCGTCCTTCGCCCCCGGCGTCCTGCTCGGCGTCCGGTCGATCGCCGACGCACCCGGCCTCACCGTGGGTCTCGACACCTTCATGGACCTGTAGGGCGGGCCGAACAGTGGACCGGATCATCAAGCCGCTCGTCATGGGTGTCACCGCCCTCGCCCTGGTCGTGGCGTTCGGCTACCTGCTCAACCTCGGGTGGTCGCTGGCCACGGCCACGGAGAACGTCGCCGTGCGGGGCCTGGGCGTGGGATTGATCCTGCTCACCCTGGTCGGGGTGTGGGCCACGTGGGCGATCGTGCGCAACGGCCTCGAGCTGCAGCGGATCTCGGCCGCCGCCGCCGCGGAGGGGGTCGAGCTGGACGTCTCCGGGCTGGACCGGATGCCCTCGGGACGCCTCGACCGCGACGCCGCGGACGCCCTGTTCGACGAGGTGAGCGCCGAGTATCAGGGAGCCCCCGGGGACTGGCGCACCACCTACCGCCTCGCGCGGGCGTACGACCACGCCGGCGACCGCGCGCGGGCCCGGGAGGTCATGCGCGAGGCGATCCGCCTCCGCGAGCGGGAGTCGTCGGTGCGCTCGGAGGGAGCACGATGAGCCACGTCCTGCTGGTCCACCACGCGCCGTCACCGCGGCTCCGCCGGATCCTCGAGGCCCTCGAGAAGGGGCTGGCGCACCCCGAGCTGGAGGGGATCGGGGTGGAGTCGGTGCCCGCCCTGGCGGCCACCGACGACCACGTCCTGCGCGCCGACGGCTACGTCCTGCTCACGCCGGCGAACTTCGGCTACATGTCCGGCGCGCTCAAGCACTTCTTCGACCGGACCTACTACACCTGTGAGGGGGCGGTGGCGGGGCGGCCGTACGCGCTGTGCGTGCACGGCGACAACGACACGACCGGCGCCGTCTCCTCCGTCGAACGGATCACCACCGGCTGGGGACTGGTCGCCGTGGCCCCCGCGGTGGAGCTCGCGGGGGAGACCGACGCCGACACCCTGGAGGCCGCGGCGGACGCCGCCGCGACCGTGGCCGCCCACCTGCTCGCCTGACGCCGGCGGCACCACGCACACGAGGAGTACGCACATGTCCGAGCTCGTCCGGCGGCAGGTCCGCATGGTCGCGCACACGCAGTTCACCCCGCCGGAGGAGATCGACTGGGAGACCGACGCCGAGGGCGGCTCGGCGCTCGCCGAGTTCGCCGGCCGCGCCTGCTACCAGAGTTGGGACAAGCCCAACCCGAGGACGGCGACCAACGCCGGGTACCTCCGGCACATCCTCGAGGTGGGCCACCTGTCGGTGTTCGAACACGCCAGCGTGAGCTTCTACATCACGGGCATCTCCCGCTCCTGCACCCATGAGCTCATCCGACACCGGCACTTCTCCTACAGTCAGCTGTCCCAGCGCTTCGTCCCCGAGCACGACTCCAAGGTCGTGCCGCCGCCGGCCATCGCGGACGACCCCGATCTGGTCGAGATCTTCCGGCGCGCGACGGACGCCTCGCGCGACGCGTACGCGGAGATGCTCGCCCGACTCGAGGAGCGGTTCGCGGACGTGCCCAACCCGATGCTGCGCCGCAAACAGGCCCGCCAGGCCGCCCGCTCCGTGCTGCCCAACGCCACGGAGACCCGGATCGTGGTGACCGGCAACTACCGGTCCTGGCGGCACTTCATCGGCATGCGGGCCACCGAGCACGCGGACACGGAGATCCGGGGTCTGGCGATCGACGTGCTCCGCCACCTCCGGGAGGCCGCGCCGGCGGTGTTCGCCGACTTCGAGATCGCGACCCTGGAGGACGGCTCGGAGATCGCCGTGAGTCCCTATGTCCTCGAGGGCTGAGCCGGCCGGTCGGCGGGGTGGACTCGGGGTTCGGCGGCCCTGGGGGTACCCTGGGAGACCATGACACACGTGACCTCGGGGGGCCCGGCGCCGACCGCCGACGCCGATCCCCGGCGCGGCGGTCCCTTCGGCAGCGTCATCACGGCGATGGTCACCCCGTTCGGGCGTGACGGCCACGTGGACCTGCGCGCCGTGGCCCGGGTCGCGGAGCACCTCGTGGACTCGGGCTGCGACGGGCTCGTGGTGTCGGGAACCACGGGCGAGTCGCCCACCACCACCGACGCGGAGAAGATCGCGGTCCTGGACACCGTCCTGGCCACCGTGGGCGACCGCGCGACGATCGTCGCCGGGGTGGGGACGTACGACACCGCGCACTCGGTCTACAACGCGCGCCAGGCGGCCGCATCCGGGGCGCACGGCATGCTCGTCGTCACCCCCTACTACTCCAAGCCCACCCAGGCGGGCCTCGACGCGCACTTCCGGGCGGTGGCCGACGCCACCGATCGCCCGGTGATGCTCTACGACATCCCGCCCAGGTCGGTGGTGCCGATCCAGGCCGACACCCTCATCGGGTTGGCCGAGCACCCCAACATCGTGGCCGTCAAGGACGCCAAGGGCGACTTCCACGACGCGCTCACCGTCATGACCCACTGCGACCTCGCCTACTACTCGGGCGACGACCAGCTCAACCTCCCGTGGCTCGCCGTGGGCGCGTGCGGCTTCGTCAGCGTGATCGGCCACGTGGCCGCCCCGCGCCTCGTCGAACTCCGCCGCGCCTTCCTCGCGGGCGACAACGAGACCGCACGACGCATCAACCTGGGACTCCTCCCGCTGTTCGACGCCCAGAGGGCGCTCGGTGGCGTGTCGATGTCCAAGGCCGCACTGGAACTTCTCGGGATCCCGGCCGGAGTGCCGCGCCTCCCGCAACTACCCCCTACCACCGAGCAGCGGGACGCACTGGCGTCGCTGCTCCACAGAGCAGGAGTCACCACATGACCGACACCCCCACCGGTTCCCTCGGACGCGGCCGCCCCCGCCGGGCGGCCGGACGACCGAGCGGCGAGCCCGCCGCCGTCCCCGCGACGCCGGAGTTCACCGAGCCGGCCC
>DUTZ01000261.1 GCA_012841845.1 Actinomycetales bacterium
ACGCGCCCGACGCCCACGTGGCCCGCCACGTCTGGGTGGCCGCCGACGACGCCGTCTACGCCGCCGAGCCCGGCGAGGGCCACCAGTCGGTCGACCGCGCCCGCACCGTCTCCACCCCGACCCGCGGCGCGCAGGTCGCCACCGCGAGCACGCTCGACGTGATCAACCACGGCGCGCTCGGTACCGCCGCGCAGCTGCAGGGCCTGGGCCGGGCGATGCTCGACATGAGCGTCGAGTACGCCAAGCAGCGCAAGCAGTACGGCAAGCTCATCGGCGAGTACCAGGCGCTCAAGCACCAGCTCGCCGAGGTGGCGATCGCCCTCGAGATGTCCCGGCCCCTGCTCTGGGCCGGCGCCCTGGCCATCGCCGAGAACCCGGACGATCCCGCCGCGGCCGTCCGCGACGTCTCCGCCGCCCGCGTCGCCGTCGCCGACGCCGCCCAGCTCGCCGCCCGCACCGCCCTGCAGGTCCACGGCGCCATCGGCTACACCCTCGAGCACGACCTGGGACTGTGGCTCACCAAGACCCGCGCCCTGCAGTCGGCGTGGGGCACGCAGACCTACCACCGCGGCCGCGTCCTCGACGCGATCACCGCCGGGGCCGGTGCGTCGGGGGCCGCCCGATGACCGCCCCCGAGCAGGCTGCGCACGCCGCCCCCGGCGTCGACACCGACGAGCAGGCCGCCCTCCGGTCCTCCGTCGCCTCGCTACTCGAGAAGCGCTCCGACTCGGCCGCCGTCCGCGCCGCGTTCGCCTCCGAGGACGGCTACGACCCCGCCCTGTGGTCCACGCTCGTCGAGCAGATCGGCGCCGCCGCACTCTCGATCCCGGAGGCCCACGACGGCGCCGGCGCCACCTGGGTGGAGACCCACCTCGTGTGCGAGGAACTGGGCCGTCGCCTCACCCCCTCCCCCCTGCTCGGCTCCGCCGTCCTCGCCGCCCAGGCCGTCCTGGCCTCCGGCGACTCCGAGGCCCGCGCCCGCCTCCTGCCCGGCATCGCCGCCGGCGAGCTCGTCGCCCTGTGCTGGGCGTCCGAGTCCGGGTGGGCCGTCCCGGGCGTGCGGGCCGAGGGGCTTGCCTCGGGCTCGGGCTCGGGCTCCGGCTCCGGCTCCGGTGCAGTGGGCGGCGTGACCCTGCACGGCACCGCCCACCACGTGCTCGGCGGTGACACCGCCAGCACCCTGCTCGTGGTGGCCCTCACCGGCTCGACCGACGGTTCCGGCGAGGCCCCGGGCATCGGCCTGTTCGAACTGCCCGCCGACGCCGCCGGGGTGACCGTGACCCGCGTCCCCGTCATGGACCCCACCCGCACCCTCTCGCGCGTGGAGTTCGACGGCGCCACCGCGACCCCCATCGCCACCCGCGCGAGCTTCCTGTCCCGCCTGCGGGCCGCGGCGTGGGCCGCGATCTCCGCCGAGCAGGTGGGCGCCGCCCGCGCCGTGCTCGACGCGACCGTGCAGTACACGCAGGAGCGCAAGCAGTTCGGCCGCGTCATCGGCTCCTTCCAGGCGCTCAAGCACCGGATGGCGGACATGTACGTGAAGACCGAGACCGCCCGGTCCCTGTCCTACTCCGCCGCCGCGCTCGTCGCCGAGGCGCTCGGCACCAACGACGAGGAGGGCTCCGACGAGCAGGCCTACGCCGCCGAGATCGAAGCGGCCGCCGCCAAGGTGTTCTGCTCCGAGGCCCTGCAGTGGATCACGGGTGAGGCCATCCAGCTCCACGGCGGGGTCGGGATCACGTGGGAGTACGACGTCCACCTGTACTTCAAGCGCGCTCACGGCACCGCCCAGCTGCTGGGCCAGCCCCACGAGATCCTCGCGGCGCTGGAGGTGCCCGCGGGCCTCTAGACTCGGGCGCATGAGCCCCTTTCCCGCCCACGGACGCACCAACGACCAGCGCCTGGCCGAGGACCTCGCGGCCCAGGCCGGCCGACTGCTCACCGACCTGCGGGTCTCCCGCATCGACCCCGACGAGCTCGGCGAGTTCGCCGAATCCGAGGCGCAGTCCGTGATCTGCGACCGCCTCGCCGTCGCCCGCCCCGACGACGTCGTGTACGGCGAGTGGGACCCCGACGCCCGCGCCCGGCTCGACGCCGAGCGCGTGTGGTTCGTCGATCCCCTCGACGGCGTCCGCTCGTACTGCATCGAGGGCCGGCCCGACTGGGCCGTCCACATCGCCCTGTGGGCCAAGGACCCCGAGGGCGTCGGCGAGATCACCGCCTGCGCGATCGCCATGCCCGCCTACGGCCGGGTCCTCACCGGCCGCGGCGCCACCACCTACCAGCCGGTCTCCATCATCCGCGGCCCCCGCCCCGGCCCGCTCGTCCCGCCGCGCGAGGACGACCGCCTGCGCATCGCGGTCTCCGAGTCCGACCCGCCGGCCTTCGCCGAGGAGTTGGCCGAGTCGCTCGAAGCCTCCCTCGCCCGCCTCGGCTCCGGCGGCGGCAAGACCGCCACCGTCGTCGAGGACGAGTGCGACGCCTACATCCACACCAGCGGCCACCACCAGTGGGACTCGGCCGCCACCTACGGCGTCGTCCGACAGCGCGGTCTGCACGCCAGCCGCCTCGACGGCTCCGAACTCGTCTACAACGTCGAGGAGATCGAGTACCCAGACCTCCTCGTGTGCAAGCAGGACGTCGCCGACACGATCCTCGAGGCCGTCGCCAAGTACGTGTAGCCGCTCCTCAGAAGGGTGGTGCATCGTTGTCTGCCCGGGTGGTGGGGGTGGTGTCTGTCGGGGTGGGTGCGCCCTGGTGGTTGAGGGTGTGTTCGGCGTGGGTGCGGCGGCGTCGGGTTTCGTCGTCGCGGCGTTGGCGGCGATCAGGTCGTGGGGGTCCGGCGGTGCCGGCGGTGCCGGTGTTGCTGGTGTGTCCGGTTTCGGCGGCGGTCTTCTGGCGGGTGACGGTGGCCGGGTCCACGGGGGTGGCCAGGGCGGCCAGGGGGCCGGTGGGTTCGACTCTGATCCGGGTGCCGGGGTCGGGGTGTGGGTGTGCCGGGC